>NZ_JAVAMR010000045.1:0-28990 GCF_030731025.1 Microbulbifer sp. 2205BS26-8
GCAAATCAACAAAGATGAGGGCATGGTTGGCCGTCATTGCAGCATCGAACAACATATCCATGGTTCTCTTATAACGGGATATGATCTTGTCTACCGGCACAGGGTGACCGCCTTTTTTCACTCGGTCAGCTACACGGGCCACGTTCTTTTTTGGGTCGTTAATTCCAACAAACAAAAGCATGACATCAAAGCCGTCCGCTTTCGCCTGCACCATGTATTCGATCTTGCTCGGGTGACTCATCACCGACTCGAAGGAGTGACTTGTTTTTGTCTGGCGGAGATTATTACGCTAGGATTCAGCTATCTTCTGGGCCTTCTTTACTCTTTCGAGGTCACTCCCGTTGAGTCGCGCTGCGATCTCATCAGGATTTATATAAATTCCAAAGTCCAGCCCTTCGGACATCAGTTTATTCGTGAGCGTACTTTTGCCTGATCCGTTTGGTCCGGCAATCAAAATCATCCTTGGCTTACTCTCCGCCATCTTTAGTCTCTCCCTGGACTACCCGTTCTTCAGTTCCATCTGGCAATTTCTTGGTAATAACTGTCCGACCTTGTTCGTCTTCGCTCACGACCTCACAGCCAGCATCCAGCGATTCCTGGCGGGCCTCTTGTCCAGCCTTTCGGGCTATATCGGCAATCTCAGCCGTCGATACTTCGCTGAAATCTCTGAGTTTGAACTCTTCCTTTTTTGAAGGCGTCTTAGCCATAATTGACCTCCATCATTTTCTCTATCTCTAATCTTACCCGCATGGAAAACCCGTCGCCAGAGATTGTTACGCGGTGTATTCCCTCAAATTAGAAGGCACTTCTGACCCGTGGGTACTCCATCCTCAATATAGGCTGCTCACCAGTGACTATCGAAAGCTACGAAACCACAAAATATGAGTCTACGGCTCTATTGTAAGTACCCTCACCCACAATAAGTCGTAGCTCTTCCTTGCTGGCAGGACATGCAAATTCGTCGTTGGCTTCAATACAATTGCTTTGCAGCCAATCTCGGCTAATGAACCCATTACGCGTTGGACATGCCATGATCCCTGAGCCTCCAATTTCCCTGGGCCCAGCTATAAGCAGCTATTGACTGTAGGGTACGGAGAAACTCTCGCTCTTCCCCCGCGGGGCGCTCTCGCCCCCGACCAAACTGATCCTGAATAATCACAATGCGTAGTGGTTTGCTAGATTGCTCTGCGAGAAGCGCCTCCTGGCAACCCTTCTTGATGACATGATAGTTATCGCCGCTTATCTCGATTAGACAGTACATGAGCGACCCGCCCACGGACCTTCATCGTAAAGCTCTATCGCATCCATTTCTAACTGTGACGATTGGCTAATGCGGTATAAAAGCTTTGGATGTAAGTCGCTGGTACCGGCACCATAACAACCGATTGCTGTCCAGACTTAGCATTGAACCAAACAGAAAGATAGAGCCCCCTCTCAAGAAAGGCTCGATATATCGATCATATTGCTTTGGAAGGACTTGTTCATATTTTTGTACAAACCATCGATTTCCTCCCGCCCATTTTAAAAACAGTGCAACTGTGATCTCGTTCAGATTTTTTTCTTAGCAGATCCAGTCCCAGTCGACGAATTATGAGACGTGCGTTCACGATCGTGGGATCCCATTTCCCGAATTTAGGGATCCCACATTCAAACAGCACTAAACATCCAAATTCTCTACCGCCAGAGCATTAGTCTCGATAAAGTCCCGGCGCGGCTCCACCTGGTCGCCCATCAGTGTGGTAAAAATCTGGTCGGCGGCAATGGCGTCTTCCACGGTAACCTGCAGCATACGGCGGCTCTCTGGGTCCATAGTGGTCTCCCACAGCTGTTCCGGATTCATCTCCCCCAGTCCCTTGTAGCGCTGGATACCGTAACCGCGGCGGCTCTCATTCATCAGCCAGTCCATCACTTCCGGGAAGCTATCCACCGCATGCTGTTTTTCACCGCGCTGGATAAAGGCGCCCTCTTCCAACAGACCCACCATTTTCTCACCCAGGACACAGATAGAGGCGTACTCCGCGGAATCGAAGAACTCATGACTGACCTTATAGTCATCTCCAACGCCGTGGGCCACCACATGGATATGGGGCAAGAACAAGCCGCGTTCGGTATTCTCGTAGACATGCACCTCGTGGCGGCGGCTGCCGCCACTGTCTTCATCCGCAAGCCTTTCCTGTAGCTGCCCGCACCAGGACGCCATGGTTTCCCGGGACTGCAGATCTTCATGGGTAATACTGGGCAGGTAAATCATGTTGCGCAGCACTTCTTCCGGGTAGAGGCGCGACAGGCGTTCCACCGTGGCCTGTACACTGCGGTATTCCCCCACCAGGCTCTCCAGGGACTGGCCAGACAACCCGGGGGCTTGCGGGTTCACGTACAGCGTGGCCCCTTCCAGGGCGGCGTTGGTGAGGAACTGGATTAAAGCGGCCTCATCCTTCAGGTACTGCTCCTGCTTGCCCTTGGAAACCTTGTATAAAGGCGGCTGGGCAATATAGATATGCCCGCGCTCGATCAGCTCCGGCATCTGGCGGAAGAAAAAGGTGAGCAGCAGTGTGCGAATATGCGCTCCATCCACATCCGCATCGGTCATAATGATGATGCTGTGGTAGCGCAGTTTGTCCGGATTGAACTCACTTTTACCGATACCACAACCCAACGCGGTGATCAGGGTACCCACCTCAGCGCTGGAGAGCATCTTGTCGAAACGCGCTTTTTCCACGTTGAGGATCTTGCCCTTGAGTGGCAGGATCGCCTGGGTACGGCGATCGCGGCCCTGCTTGGCGGAGCCGCCGGCAGAGTCTCCCTCCACCAGGTAAATTTCAGATAATGCCGGGTCCTTTTGCTGGCAATCGGCCAGTTTGCCGGGCAGGCCGGCAATATCCAGGGCGCCCTTGCGGCGGGTCATCTCACGGGCCTTGCGCGCCGCTTCGCGGGCTTTGGCCGCATCGATCATCTTGGTGACAACAGACTTGGCCTCCTGCGGGTTCTCCAGCAAATAGTCGTTAAAATGCTGGCCCATCTCCTGCTCGACCGCGGGCTTCACTTCGGAGGAGACCAGCTTGTCTTTGGTCTGGGAGGAGAATTTGGGGTCTGGCACCTTCACAGAAATAATGGCGGTAAGACCTTCGCGGGCATCGTCACCGGTGGTGTTCACCTTGTCCTTCTTGCCCAGGCCTTCCCTTTCGATATAACTGTTCAGGCCGCGGGTGAGGGCGGCCCGAAATCCCGCCAGGTGGGTTCCGCCGTCGCGCTGGGGAATATTGTTGGTGTAGCAGAAAATGCTTTCCTGGAAGCTGTCATTCCATTGCAGGGCCACTTCCACGGCAATGCCGTCTTCCCGCTGGCTATGGAAATGCAGGACCTTGTTGATCGGCGTTTTGTTCTGATTAAGAAATGCCACAAAGGCACTCAGCCCTCCCTCATACTCGTAGACCTCCTCTTTGCCACTGCGCTCATCCTTCAGCACGATACGTACACCGGAGTTCAAAAAAGACAACTCCCGCAGGTGCTTGGCCAGCACATCGAAGTGAAACTCGATATTGCTGAAAGTGTTCGCAGAGGGCTTGAAATGCACAGTGGTGCCGGTGCTGTCACTCTCGCCGACAACCCCCAGCGGTGCCTGGGGCACACCCTGGTGGTAAGTCTGCTCGTAGATTCTGCCGGCGCGGCGGATGGTGAGCTTCAGCTCTTCCGACAGGGCATTCACCACCGAGACACCCACGCCATGCAGGCCACCGGAGACCTTGTAAGTGTTGTCATCGAACTTTCCGCCGGCGTGCAGCACGGTCATAATAACCTCTGCAGCGGAAACGCCCTCTTCCGGGTGAATTTCCGTGGGGATACCGCGTCCGTTATCGGCAACCGAGATGGATTCATCGGGGTGAATGGTTATGCGGATCTCATCACAGTGCCCGGCCAGCGCTTCATCGATGGAGTTATCGACCACCTCGAAGACCATATGATGCAGGCCTGTGCCGTCATCGGTATCGCCGATATACATACCGGGGCGCTTGCGCACCGCATCCAGGCCTTTGAGTACCTTGATACTGCTAGAGTCATAGCTTTGCTGCTCTGACATTGATTCGCTCCATTCAACTTATAGTGCGGCCGATGGTTCGGCACTGATATTCCCATGTTCCACGTGGAACACTCTTGGATGATTCCAGGGGGCCTCAAGTCGCTGCCATGGCCGGATTGTCGTGCTCTCTTCAATCCCGGTTACAAGAACCTGGCTGGCGCTACGGCTGATCCAGTGGGCAAATACCTGCTGGTTGGTTTCATCCAACTCTGCCGGCAGGTCATCCACCAGGAATACCGGCTGTGTTCGGTGACGACTCACAAGCTCCGCCATGGCTGTGCGCACAGCACAGACCAGCATCTTCTGCTGACCGCGGGATAAAATATTCTGCGCGGGCTCACCGGCCAGAGTGAACCGAACATCTGCCCTGTGCGGGCCAATGCGTGTATGCCCCAGGGAAACATCCCCTTCGCGGGACTCCTGCAGGGCTGTACACAGATCGGTCTCCTTTCGCCACCCGCGCCGATAACCTATTTCCACAGGACCCGGCAGCCCTCCGGGCAGCTCACACAAGAGCGCCGACACCGCAGATTGAAATTCCTGGAAGCGCCCCTCTCGTAGGATATTCACCCGCTCGCCACTGTGCGCCAGCTGCTCTTCCCAGACAGTAATGGCATCCACAGCGATTTTACCACGACGCAAGAGCGCGTTTCGCTGCCGCAGTGCAATTTGATAGTTTTTCCACTCCCGGGCAAACATTGGTTCCACGTGGAACACTGTCCAATCCAGCAGGCGACGACGTACGCCAGGTCCGCCATCCAGAACATCAAAACTGTTACTGTTAATCAGCTGTAGGGGAAGGCAGCTGGCCAGTTGGGAACTGGACTCGGCAGGCCTCTGATTGATTCTCGCCCGTCCACTGCCGTCAGTGAGGCGTTCGATCCCCAGGCTGTAGCCTGTCTCCAGTTCAGCGAAAACCGTGAGCCCCCGGCTGCTGTGCTGAATAACAGAGCGGTGCTGACGGGAGCGAAAAGAGCGGCCGGTGGCGAGCATGTGCACCGCTTCCAGTAAAGAGGTCTTGCCTGCGCCATTGGGGCCGCAAAACAAGTTTACCTTCGAATCCAGCATCAGTTCGGCATGCTGGATATTGCGGAAACCGGCTACCAGCAGGCGGGTCAGCGCCATTGGCGCCTTCCCATAAGGGGCACCGGGTATACCCTGAACCGGGGGCTACCAGGTAGTACAGCAGGAACCGCCGCATCAATCATCGCAGCAGTTTCAGTATTGTCAGGACAAACAACGACACCGGTGCTCCCACTACAAACGCATCGGCATAATCACATAGAGGGTGTCACCCTCCTCAGGCTGCTGTAGCAGTGCACTGCTGTTGGCATCCGCCAGGCTGATACGGATCTGATCACTGTGTATGGCACTGGTGACATCCAGCAGGTAGGACACATTAAAGCCTATCTCCAGCGGCTCCCCCACGTAGTCCACTTCTAGCTGCTCTTCTGCCTCCTCCTGTTCCGGATTATTCGCCACAATCTGCAACAGGCCCTCTGCGAGCTGCAGGCGGACACCGCGGTATTTCTCGTTGGACAGAATGGCAGCGCGGGAAAAAGCCTGCCGCAGTTCCTGGCGATCCGCGTAAACCACATTGCCGGTATCCCGGGGCAACACCCGTTCGTAATCCGGAAACTTGCCATCCACCAGCTTCGAAGTAAAGGTGAACTGGCCGCAGGCCACGCGGATATGGTTGTTCCCCAGGACCACCTGCGCCAGCACCTCGCTGTCTTCCAGCAAACGGCCCAGCTCCAGCACTCCCTTGCGCGGTACAATCGCCTGAACCGGCGCAGAAACATTGAGCCCAGGCGCATCCCGGTCACACAGCGCCAGGCGGTGGCCATCAGTTGCAACCGCGCGCAGCTGCTGCGGACGGCACTCCAGCAGCAATCCGTTCAGGTAATAGCGCACATCCTGCTGAGCCATGGCAAAGCCGGTGGCTTCAATCAGCCAGTGGATCTCCCCCTGGGCAATCTCAAACTGGGTCTGAGCACTGGCTTCCTCCTGGTTGGGAAAGTCCGCTGCAGGCAGTGTGGACAGCTGAAAGCGGCTGCGCCCACTGCGCAACACCAGGCGCTCACCGTCACGCTCAAGATGCAGCTCGGCGCCATCCGGAAGCGAGCGACAGATATCCAGCAGCTTGCGCGCTGGCACTGTCAGCTCGCCTTCCAGTTCCACCTCTCCCACTGCCAGACGAGCGACAATTTCCACCTCCAGATCGGTCCCCGTCAGGGAGAGCTCCCGACCGCTCAATTGCAGTAATACATTGGCCAGGACCGGCAGGGTCTGGCGCTTTTCAACAACTCCGGCTACCAGTTGCAACGGCTTGAGTAGGGCGTCCCGGCTCACAGAGAATTTCATCGGTAATTCCGCCTCGTTTTGTCAGTTATTCAATTAAGTGGTCAAGGACCTTGTCAGCAACTTAACATCCTCGCGAATATCCGCGTCGGAGCTTTGCAGTTCGCGAATCTTGCGGCAGGCGTGTAACACGGTTGTATGATCCCGCCCGCCAAACGCATCGCCGATCTCCGGAAGGCTGTGATTGGTCAACTCCTTGGCAAGGGACATGGCGACCTGGCGCGGTCGCGCCACGGACCGACTGCGCCGCTTGGAGAGCAGATCCGCCACCTTAATCTTGTAATACTCCGCCACCACCCGCTGGATATTATCCACACTGACCAGTCGGTCTTGCAAAGCCAGCAGGTCTTTGAGTGCCTCGCGAACCAGTACATCATCAATAGGTCGCCCGGTAAACTGGGCATTGGCGATTACACGTCGCAGCGCGCCCTCAAGTTCACGCACATTGGAGCGGATGCGCTGGGCAATAAAGAAGGCCGAGTCGTGGGGCAGGTCCACACCGAATTGCTCCGCCTTCTTCATTAATATGGCAACCCGGGTTTCCAGCTCCGGCGGCTCCACCGCCACCGTAAGCCCCCAACCGAAGCGGGATTTCAACCGTTCCTCAAGACCATCGATCTCCTTGGGGTAGCGATCACAGGTGAGGATAATCTGCTGACCACCCTCCAGCAGTGCGTTAAACGTGTGAAAAAACTCCTCCTGGGAGCGTTCTTTTTTGGCAAAAAACTGGATATCGTCAATTAGCAGGGCATCTACCGAGCGATAGTAGCGCTTGAAATCGCTGATTGCATTGAGTTGCAGCGCTTTCACCATATCTGCCACGAAGCGCTCGGAGTGCAGATAGACCACCTTGGCATTTGGGTTGCGCTCCAACAGCGCATTGCCCACCGAATGCATCAGGTGCGTCTTGCCCAGACCCACACCGCCATAAATAAAGAGAGGATTGTAGGCGCCACCGGGATTCTCAGATATTTGCTGGGCCGCAGCCAACCCAAGCTGATTGGATTTGCCCTCCACAAAAGACTTGAAAGTAAAGTTACGATTGAGGGAACTGCCACTTTTGATGCCCACTTCCCCTTCCGCCTTTCGCGCCGGCGGCTCTGATGGTGCCGTAGCCGCCAGGGGGCTCCTGGCCGGGGAGGGGGGAGCAGAGTCACTCAATACATTTTCTTCAACCACTGCCTCGGCCTGCTGTGGGCGCGGGGTACTTCTGCCACGGCCCCCAAAGCCCTCCTGGGAAGGCTGAAAAGACGCCATAGCTGTCAACCGCCCGGTCGCTACCGCGGCCATTCCCGTGGAAGCCTCAGCAACCCGGTCTGTCTGCACAGCCTCTATGACTTCGGCAGGCGCCTGTACCGGGGCGGGATGTGGCGCAACACGGGTGCGCTGGAAACGGGCCGGGCGACGCGCTGTGATTTCTAGGGCCACCTGTAGCGGCTGAGCGGGGGAAAACTGATACACCAGTTCCCGGATACGACTCAGGAATTTATCGCCAACCCAGTCCAGCACAAATCGGTTCGGAGCAATCAGGCGCAACTCACCCTCCGCACACCCGGGGTTGACGCGCAACGGCCTGATCCAGGTGTTGAACTGTTGCGCTGGCAGCTCGTCCTGTAAGCAGCCCGCGCACTGCTTCCAAACGGATTCCGTCAAGAAAACCCCCAAAAACCCCAATACGGTAAGACCAAGGGATAACGGCAAAGCCAGGGCAAAAGGCGCCCGATGCCGTCAAACAAGATCGACGCAGTATAACTTTTCATCGCCGGGTTATCCACAAGAAAGACCGTCAGAGTAAAAAAACCCGCAGAGAAAAAGTCCGTATAATCAACCAGTTGCACAACAAATAAGCAGCCAATTGGCAACCACAAACAAACTTATCCACAAGAACCTGTGCATATCTTGGGGTCAATCAGTGGGCATCATGAGATACTCCAACTGCCTCAATGACTTGTTGCGGTGAGTGATAAAAAACTGGCAATTAATCCGCGGCCAGTGCGTTGCTTTCGGTGCTGGCTTTCTATACAATCCGCGACCTTCGCAGCGCGTAGCGCCGGCTCTTCTGTAACGGGTACTGGGCCAGATCCCGGGAAGTTCCCGAGAAATTTCGAACACAAAGTCTCAGGTAGTAAGACTATGAAACGCACATTTCAACCCAGCAACGTGAAGCGCAAACGTACGCACGGTTTCCGCGCGCGCATGGCAACCAAAAATGGCCGCAAAATTCTCGCCCGCCGCCGCGCCAAAGGCCGCAAAGTCCTGTCTGCATAAGACCGTTTCTCTTTAGCCTAGAGATCCCCCCCATGCAGCAGGCGCGCAGCGACTTCGGATTTGCCAAGGCGCTGCGCCTGCTCAACGCGGCGCAGTACCGCCAGGTATTCAACGAAACCCTCGTGCGCTCAGCGCATCCGCACCTGTTAATTCTCGCCCGTCCCAATGCACTGGAACACCCGCGTCTCGGCCTGGTGATCTCGAAGAAACATGTACGCAAGGCCACTGACCGCAATCAGATCAAGCGTATTAGCCGGGAGACTTTCCGCTTGCAGCAACACCAGCTGCCGGCGCTCGATACTGTAGTAATGGCCCGCCCCGGGGTCGCCAACCTGGACAAGGTCGCCCTGGCGAAGCTGCTCAACAAGCTCTGGTGCAAATTGGCCAAGCGCGCGCACCAGGCACAGCAAACGCCATGAAATGGGTGCTCATCAAGCTGATACATGCCTACCGCTACCTGGCCAGCCCCTGGGTCGGTAACCAGTGCCGCTTTTACCCCACCTGCTCCCGGTACTCCGAAGAGGCCATTGCGACGCATGGAGCCATAATAGGGGGTTATTTAACCGTGCGACGCCTTATAAAATGCCACCCCTGGCACCCTGGGGGATTGGACCCGGTCCCCCCCAGACACAATAACTCTGTTTAGGTAACAAGATGGATTGGCAACGCTATACGCTGATGGGGGGAATTGCTGCAGTTCTCCTGGCCCTGGCTTTCCAGTGGAATGCGTTCAAAGAACAGCATACCCCGGAGGTTGACCGCGAGACCATCGTGCACAGTCCGGGGCCGGTCGACAGCCAAATTGCGGGGGATAACAACGGCAGTGAAGATAGCGATGTGCCCCAGCTGCAGTCCCAGGCTCCGGCCACAACCGGCGTAGATGGCACTGAGCGGGAGCTGATTCAGGTTACCACCGACGTTTTCGACCTGCTCATCAATCCCCGCGGTGGCGATATCGTTAAAGTGGCCCTGCGCAAGTTCGAGCAGAAGCAGGGTACTCCCGACCAGCCGCTGATTCTGCTCAACCAGACCCGTTATCATACCTATATCGCGCAGAGTGGCCTTATCGGTCAGAATGGTACCGACAGCGCAGCTGGTCGGCCATTATTCAAGATGGCCAAAAACAATTACGCCCTGGCTGAGGGGCAAGAGGCCCTGATTGTCGACCTGACCCTGCAACAGGAAGGGGCCAATATCACCAAGCGCTTTACTTTCAAGCGCGGCGACTACCTGATCCAGGTCGCCTACCTAGTGGATAACACCAGCGACAAGCCTTGGTCAGCCGCTATGTTCGGCCAGATCAAACGCGATAGCAGTGAGCCTCCCACGGACATGGGCTTCGGCATGTCTCCCTTCCTCGGTGCGGCCCTGCGCACCCCGGAGGAAAACTACTTCAAACAGGATTTTGAAGAAATCGCAGAAAAACCCACCCGCGAAACCATTGAGGGCGGCTGGGTGGCCATGGTACAGCACTACTTCCTCAGCGCCTGGATTCCGCCCCAGGATGCGCGCAACACTTTCGAGCTGAAGGAGCTGTCCGATGGGCTGTTCCGCATGGGCTTTACTGCGCCACAGGTACAGATTCCCGCTGCCACACAGGGGGAGCTGAGCGCCTCTTTCTATGCGGGCCCCAAGGACGTGTACCGCCTGGAGAAGATCTCCCCCTACCTGGATCTGACCGTGGACTACGGCTGGCTCTGGTGGATTGCCAAACCGCTGTTCCGGGTACTGCATTTTATCCAGGCGCATATTGTCAGCAACTGGGGCTGGGCGATCATCCTGCTCACCGTCTTCATCAAAACCCTGTTGCTGCCCCTGTCTGCGGCGGGCACCAAGTCCATGGCGCGCATGCGCAAATTCGCTCCACAGATGAAAAAGCTGCAGGAGCAATACAAGGACAACCGACAGAAGCTGGCGGAGGAGACCATGAAGCTCTACCGTCGCGAAAAGATCAACCCCATGGGCGGTTGTCTGCCGATCCTGCTGCAAATGCCGGTTTTTATCGCCCTCTACTGGATGCTGACTGAAACCGTGGAGCTGCGCCATGCCCCCTGGATTTTCTGGATTCACGACCTGTCGGCAAAAGATCCCTACTTTATCCTGCCGGTCCTGATGGGCGCCTCCATGTGGTTTATGCAGAAACTGAACCCGGCCCCCGCCGACCCCACCCAGGCGCGCATTATGCAGCTGATGCCGGTGATGATGACCATTTTCTTCCTGTGGTTTCCAGCGGGACTGGTACTCTACTGGATCGCCAATAACCTGATCACCATCGCGCAGACCTGGTACATCAACAAGCAGGTGGATGCCGGTAAGACTTAATGTGTGTGAGTGCACACTTACTCACTGAGGACCACGGATGCGGCCCAGTGTCCCTACCGTCAGGTAAACTCAGCCGATGATGCAGCAAAACCCCAACCGAGGCACCATCGCCGCAGTTGCCACCGCGCCCGGGCGCGGTGGCATCGGCGTGATCCGCCTATCGGGCAGCAGCGCCCGGGGCATAGCCATGCAAATCTGTGGTGATCGCCCGCTCCAACCACGCCAGGCCCACTACCGCACCTTTTCCCACGGAGAACAATTGATCGACCAGGGCATCGCTCTGTACTTCCCCGGTCCCAACTCCTTTACGGGGGAGGATGTGGTGGAACTGCAGGGCCACGGCGGCCCGGTTATCCTCGACCAGCTCCTGCAGGCCACCATCGCACTCGGGGCGCGCCAGGCACGTCCCGGTGAATTCTCCGAGCGCGCCTTCATCAATGACAAAATCGACCTGACCCAGGCGGAGGCCATCGCCGACCTGATCGAAGCGGGCAGTGCCCAGGCCGCACGCAACGCCCTGCAATCCCTGCAGGGGGCCTTTTCCTCAAAGGTCGCAGACCTGGTGGAAAGCCTCACCCAACTGCGCATCTATGTGGAAGCGGCCATCGACTTTCCGGAGGAGGAAATCGACTTTCTCGCAGACGGCAAGGTGGCAGCGGATATCGAGACACTGCTGTCACAACTCACTGCTGTGACAGCCCAGGCGCGCCAGGGGGCCATCATGCGAGAGGGTATGCGCGTTGCCATTGCCGGGCCTCCCAATGCCGGCAAATCCAGCCTGCTCAATGCCCTGGCCGGACGCGATGTCTCCATCGTCACCGATATCGCCGGCACCACCCGGGATATTCTGCGCGAACAAATTCACATTGAGGGAATGCCTGTGCAATTTGCCGATACCGCCGGGATGCGCGACGCCCCGGACAAGGTGGAGCAGATCGGCATAGAGCGCGCCTGGAAAGAGATCCACCAGGCCGATCGGATTTTACTGGTCATGGATGCAGCACAGCTCCACTCCCTGAATCCCCTCGATGCCTGGCCGGCATTTACCAGCCAACTTCCGGAACCCGACCGACTCACGCTGGTAATGAATAAAATTGATCTCACCGATTACACCGCCGGATTACAGTCCCGCACCGAGGGCGTACCGGTATTGGCGGTCAGCGCCAAAACCGGCGCGGGACTGGATGCGCTCAAGGAACACTTAAAACAGAGTATTGGCTTTAGCGGCGCGGCTGAGGGCTGCTTCAGCGCGCGCAGACGCCACCTGGAAGCTCTGTCCCGCGCACAGGATTTTATCCAACAGGGCGCTTTGCAGCTGCACAGTAGCGGCGCCGGCGAACTGCTCGCCGAAGACCTGCGCCAGGCCCAGCAGGCACTTGGTGAAATCACCGGCGCTGTCAGTGCAGATGCCCTGCTGGGCAAGATTTTTGCCAACTTCTGCATCGGAAAATAACAGCACACACAGCTGTTTAACCTCAGCACATCGCCAGCATTACCCCGCCCCGGGTTATTGCCCCTTCAACACACTTTTTACACCGGTTATACACAGATTTTTCCCAGACCTACTCCCATTTGGGCAACGCCATTGCCGATTTCTGCCTTTGTGAATGACCTTTCATCCCCGCTTCACACTCTATTTACAGCACCTCGAAAGATTTTCCCTGTACAAACCTGTTTATTGACACGGGGAACATGCAGGGACAAGAGACCAGTGTGTATTCCACGGAAAAATCACAAGAATTTCGCAGTGCTATACACAGAGTTATCCACCGCTGAAACATATCCACGGGTTATTGCCAAATTATGCTCAGAAATACCCACAAGCTGTGGTTGGGAAACGATCACTGTGGACAATATCGGGGATAACCACCCGGAAACTGTGGTATTCGTTTGAGGATAATTTTGCCTGAGGTTCAGGCAGTCAAAAGTTATCCCGGGTTTCCACAGCGTCATACCCCGGTTATCCCCCCGTCTACCAAGGGGTTATTCGCCTAGTTTTGCGCCTCTTATACTATTGATTTATCTGTTTTTTCTGGAGTTATACCGGATTCTGGCAGCCCCAATAAAAACAACAATATCTAAATACTCTCTTTATAAGGGATATCCATTCTTATTTATCTAAAATCCGGTATACCCATTCAAAATGCTTTTGAAACTGCATTGGCACACTCCCGAATCATGGGGAGGGGGCTGCTCAGCAACCGAACTGGGGGACACTACAACCCGGATCTGTAGCCACACAGACTACGCACGGCAATCACTGTGAAATTCAGCTGTTGGTCCAGCCCTACCGAATAGCGATCCTCTGAAAGAGGGAATGACATTGGCGGCAATCTGCCGGACGCGAATTGCTGGGGGCGCGAACTGTCTATAAAATGTGCGCCCCAGTTTGTAACCATGAGCAGCAAGAGCCAGTATGGATTACCCCAAGACCTATGACGTGATCGTGATCGGCGGAGGTCACGCCGGCACTGAGGCCTCCCTCGCAGCCGCGCGCATGGGGGCCTCCACGCTGCTTTTGACCCACAATATCGAAACCCTAGGGCAAATGTCCTGCAACCCCGCTATTGGCGGCATCGGCAAGAGCCATCTGGTCAAAGAGGTGGATGCCCTCGACGGCGCCATGGCCCGGGCCACTGACTTGGGGGGGATTCAGTTTCGGGTCCTCAATGCGCGCAAGGGCCCCGCTGTGCGCGCCACCCGTGCACAGGCGGACCGGGCCCTGTACCGAGCCGCGATTCGATCGTTCCTGGAGCGCCAGGAACACCTGGAGATTTTCCAGCAGGCTGCCGATGACCTGATTGTCGAAGGGGAGCGGGTGGTGGGCGTTGTCACCAATGCCGGCATACGCTTGCGCGCAAGCGCTGTGGTGCTGACAGCCGGCACCTTCCTGGATGGGCGTATCCATATCGGTCAGGACAACCATCGCGGTGGTCGCGCCGGTGATCCGCCTTCTCTGGCTTTGGCAGCGCGGTTGCGCGAGCTGCCCTTTCGCGTCGACCGCCTGAAAACCGGCACTCCGCCCCGTATCGATGCGCGCTCTGTGAATTTCCGTGCTCTGGAGGAACAGTGGGGAGACAGCCCTACTCCGGTGATGTCCTATCTGGGCAGCCGTGAGGCGCACCCGCGTCAGGTCTGCTGCTGGATCACCCACACCAATGCCCGTACCCATGCAATTATCCAGAGCGGTTTGCACCGCTCGCCCATGTACTCTGGGGCAATCGAGGGTGTGGGGCCGCGCTACTGCCCGTCCATTGAGGACAAGGTGCATCGCTTTGCCGACAAGGACAGCCACCAGGTGTTTATCGAGCCGGAGGGGCTGACCACCAATGAACTGTACCCCAACGGTATTTCCACCAGTCTGCCCTTCGATGTGCAAGTCGAACTGGTGCACTCCATTAAAGGGTTTGAGACTGCGCATATCACCCGCCCGGGTTATGCCATCGAATACGATTTTTTCGATCCCCGCGACCTGCTGCCATCCCTGCAGAGCAAGCGGCTTGGGGGGCTCTACCTCGCTGGCCAGATCAACGGTACCACCGGTTACGAAGAGGCCGCCGCCCAGGGGCTGTTGGCCGGTGCCAATGCCGCCCTGCAGGCCCTTGAGCGCGAAGCCTGGTCACCGCGCCGGGACGAGGCCTACCTGGGGGTACTGGTAGACGACCTGATCACCAGCGGCACCAGGGAGCCCTACCGCATGTTTACCAGTCGCGCTGAATACCGCCTGCTACTGCGAGAGGACAATGCCGACCTGCGCCTGACCGAGAAAGGCCGCGCGCTGGGCCTGGTGGGGGACGTGCGCTGGCGTGCGTTTTGCGAAAAGCAGGAGGCCATCGCCCGCGAGACCCAGCGCCTGCAAGACACCTGGGTGCACCCAAAGACCCCACAGGCTGCAGCGGTGGAATCCAAGTTGCCCCGGCCCCTGGCGCGGGAGTACAGCTTGATGGAGCTGATGCGCCGCCCGGAACTGGGCTACACGGATGTGGCCAGCTTGAAAGGTGCGCCGGTAGCGGATCAGCAGGTTGCCGAGCAGGTGGAAATTTCGGCTAAGTACGCCGGCTATATCGATCGCCAGCGCGAGGAAATTGAGCGACTGCAGGCCTATGAAGACACACCCATTCCGCAGGATTTTGACTACAGCGCTATTTCCGGCCTCTCCATTGAGGTCAGGCAAAAGCTCGGTGAAACCCGGCCGGATACGCTGGCACGGGCCTCCCGGATTCCGGGGGTAACCCCCGCGTCCATCTCACTGCTGCTGATCCAGCTGAAAAAACGCGGACTGCTCACCCGCAACAGGCCAGGCTGAGCGCTGATCCACAGGGCACGCACCCTGCTGGGGAAAAATCGCAGGATAACCGGGGGTATACCTATTTATCGGCAAATGGAACAATTTCGCCCGCGCCTGCTGCAGGCTGCGGCGCAGATGTCAGTGACACTGAGCGAGCACCAGCAGGACCAACTGCTTCGGTATCTCGCGCTCTTTGCGCGCTGGAACAGCGCTTACAATCTGTCGGCGATTCGCGATCCGGCGCAGATGCTTGAGCGCCATATTATCGACAGCCTCAGTATCGTGAACCTCTGTGGCACAGGCTCCCTGATCGATGTGGGCAGCGGTGGTGGCCTGCCCGGCGTCCCACTCGCCATTGTGTATCCCACTCGGCCGATCACGCTGCTCGACAGCAATGGCAAGAAGGCCCGCTTCCTGTTTCAGGTGGCGAACAGTCTGTCGCTGCACAATGTACAGGTGGTCAATGAGCGGGCCGAGAAGTTGAGCGTGGCGCAGCCCTTCGCCGGGGTGGTGTCCAGGGCTTTTGCCTCTATGGCCGATATGGTGGATTGCAGCGCCCATCTACTGGCCTTAGGGGGGCGCTTTTACGCCATGAAGGGCAGGCTGCCCGAGGATGAGTTGAGTGCGCTCCCAAAAGGCATTATGGTCGAACAGGTGCACCGCTTGTCAGTGCCCGGGTGTACTGCAGAGCGCCACTTGATCCTGCTGAGCCGCACAGGGTAAGCAAACACCCACAGGGGCCCTCTCCGGCCTGAACACGCCCTGCGGGGGAATCCAACAGCCGTTGACGTCACTGGTGACCGGCGTCCGCGGAAACAACAAAGGACGGGAACCTTGAGCAAGATATTTGCGGTAGCCAACCAGAAAGGTGGGGTCGGCAAGACCACGACCTGCGTCAACCTGGCCGCATCTTTGGTTGCCAACAAACGGCAGGTATTGCTGATAGACCTGGACCCCCAGGGCAATGCCACCATGGGCAGCGGTGTGGACAAAAATGATCTGGAGGTATCGGGCTATGACGTGCTCGTGCAAGGGCTGCCGGCAGAGCGGGCCATTGTGTCTACCGCGAGTGGTTTTGACCTGATCCCCGGCAATGGGGACCTCTCTGCCGCCGAGGTGGAACTGCTCAGCCTGGAGGGGCGGGAATCCCGGCTGCGCCAGGCCCTGTGCGGTGTGGCCGATCGCTATGACCATGTGATTATCGATTGTCCACCCTCGCTGAATATGCTCACCGTGAATGCCCTCTGCGCCGCCCAGGGCGTGTTGATTCCCATGCAGTGTGAGTACTATGCACTGGAGGGATTGTCGGCACTGATCGATACCATCACGCAGATCCAGCAAGCGGCCAATCCGGATCTCAAGATCGAGGGCATACTGCGCACCATGTACGATCCGCGCAGCAGCCTCACCACTGAGGTCTCCATGCAGTTGCAGGAATATTTTGGCGAGCGTTTGTATCGTACCTGCATCCCGCGCAATGTGCGCCTCGCGGAGGCCCCCAGTTTCGGCAAGCCCGCCCTGGAGCATGACCGTCATTCCAAGGGCGCTATCGCCTACCTGGCCCTGGCCTGCGAAATCACTCGCCGCCAGAGCGATCACTCACCCAACAAAGGCCGCCCAATGGCGGAAGTGGTATAAGGGGTAATAACTATGTCCGCCAAACGCAAGGGCCTGGGCCGGGGTCTATCGCACCTGATCAGTAACCGGGCCGGTGATGCGATCGCCGTGGCCACTGGCGATGGCACCAGTGAGGTAGCAGACGGAGAACTGAAAGAGCTGCCCATCGAGTTCCTGCAGCGCGGACGCTACCAGCCGCGCCGGGATTTCCCGCAGGAATCCCTGCAGGAGCTGGCCGATTCGATCCGCGCCCAGGGCATTATGCAGCCCATCGTGGTGCGTGCGACCGGCGCGCAGCGCTATGAAATTATCGCCGGCGAACGCCGCTGGCGCGCCGCCCAGCTCGCCGGCCTGGAAAAAGTGCCCGCGCTGCTGCGCGATGTCTCGGATGAGGCCGCCATCGCCATGGCGCTGATTGAAAACATTCAGCGCGAGGATCTGAACCCGGTGGAAGAGGCGGCGGCACTAAAGCGCCTGCAGGACGAGTTCAAGCTGACCCAGCAGCAGGTGGCCGATGCGGTGGGCAAGTCGCGCTCGGCGGTGACCAACCTGTTGCGCCTTCTGAGCCTCAGCGAAGAGGTGCGCACCTTTCTCGAGCGCGGCGATC
Source organism: Microbulbifer sp. 2205BS26-8 (assembly GCF_030731025.1). Classification (NCBI taxonomy): domain Bacteria; kingdom Pseudomonadati; phylum Pseudomonadota; class Gammaproteobacteria; order Cellvibrionales; family Microbulbiferaceae; genus Microbulbifer; species Microbulbifer sp. 2205BS26-8. The sequence goes on from NZ_JAVAMR010000045.1 coordinate 17,542, forward strand.
TGGAACTGGGCCATGCCAAAGCCCTGCTGGGCCTCTCTGGCGCCACCCAGCGCTGCGCCGCGCGCCAGGTGGTGGAGCGCAGCCTCACGGTGCGCCAGGCCGAAGCACTGGTGCGCCGCCTGCAGCAGCCACAGACCCCGGCGCCGGAAAAAAGCCCGCCCGATGCGAATATCCGCCGTCTGAGCGAACGTCTGGCGGAGAAAGTGGGTGTGCCGGTCTCGATCAATCACAACGACAAAGGCAGCGGCCGGCTCGTGCTCAGATACACCACCCTGGAGGAACTGGATGGAATCCTCGCCCACCTGGGCTACGCCGAGGATTGAAGCCTGGGAAAATGTGCGCCGACCTGGCGTACAGACCATTTGTATGTAATTACTCACTTCTATGTGCAATTCCATGCAAAATCGCTAGAAAATCAAATAAGTTGGCGACATTTGCCGGTTGAATCGCGGCGGCGGTTGCTCCTATAATTCGCTCGCCCAAATTTTGGGCGGACAGCGCAGAAACAGTCGGCTCATCCCGTCTATGACGAAACCCCCGGTATTGCGAATCGCCGCGGTGCAGCTCCTGCTGGTATCGCTGGCCGGTGGGGTATTGCACTTGAGTGGCAAACCCGTGACAGCGCTCTCTGTGTTGATCGGCGGTGTCCTGTGCGCGCTGCCCGGCGCCTATTTTGGCTGGTATGCCTTTCGCGACAGGGGCGCGCGTGCGGCCCAGCAGGTGGTAGGGAACTTCTACCGCGGGCAAGCCGGCAAATTTGTATTGACCCTGGCGGGGTTTGCAGCGGTGTTTGCCACCGTCAAGCCGTTGAATGCGGCGGCACTGTTTATCAGCTACGGCCTCTGTGTGATCGTGCAGTGGTGGTTGGCGGCGCGCATGACGCGCTAGCCGGAACAGAAAAAGAATTGTTACTTTTACGATTGTTGAGGAACTATGGCAGGCGAAGCTCAAAGCGCGACCGCGTATATCCAACACCACCTGCAGAACATGACCTACGGCAAGTTGCCGGCCGGCTATACCCGTGCAGACGGCACTGTGCTCAATGAGCCGACCTGGACCATGGCGCACTCCTCCCAGGAGGCCGCGGATATGGGCTTTTGGGCTCTGCATATGGACACCCTGGGCTGGTCTGTGGGGCTCGGTCTGGTATTTTGTTTCCTGTTTGCCCGTGCTGCAAAAAAAGCGAGTGTGGACAAACCCACCGGCTTCCAGAGTTTTGTGGAGCTTGTCACCGAGTTTGTTGACAAGCTGGTACGGGAAACCTTTCCACATCGCAACAGCATGGTAGCACCCATGGCCCTGACCATCTTTGTGTGGGTGTTCCTGATGAACCTCATGGATCTGGTACCGGTGGACTGGCTGCCACAACTGGCCGCCAAGGTCTCCGGCAATGAGCACCTCTTCTTCAAGGTGGTGCCCACCACAGACCCCAATGCCACCCTGGGCATGGCACTGGCAGTATTTGTGCTGATGATTTTCTTCAGTATCCGCGAAAAGGGCGCGCTGGGCTTTATCAAGGAATTGACCCTGCACCCCTTCCACACCGGCAAATGGTTCTTCGATATCCTGTTGATCCCGGTGAACTTCCTGCTCGAAGCGGTTTCCCTGATTGCCAAGCCGATCTCCCTGGGCCTGCGTCTGTTCGGCAACCTGTATGCCGGCGAGATGATCTTTATCCTGATTGCGCTTGTTTTCGGTGTGGGCGTACTCGGCTTTATAGGTGCGGGCCTGATGCATATGGGCTGGGCCATTTTCCACGTACTGGTAATCACCCTGCAGGCGTTTGTATTTATGGTATTGAGCACCGTGTATATGGCGATGGCGCACCACCGCGACGATGAACACGAGCACGACCAATAAATTGATACAGAGAACCCTTTACCCAACCTTTACAACAACTCTTTGACTTTGATTTGGAGAACACAATGGAAGCATTAGGTCTGGTTTATATCGCAAGCGCACTGCTGATTGGTCTGGGCGCGCTGGGTACCGCGATCGGTTTCGGCACCCTGGGTGGCAAGCTGCTGGAGGGTTCCGCTCGCCAGCCGGAACAGGCCCCGGCCCTGCAGGGCAAAATGTTCCTGATGGCCGGTCTGCTGGATGCGGTTCCCATGATCGGGGTTGGTATCGCCATGTACCTGATCTTCGCCGTTGCGCCTGGTTTGGTTTAATTACACCGTTCCATTTGCCCTTAACCCCTTTCAAAGAGCAAGAGGTGTCGGTGTGAATATCACAGCAACTCTAATCGGCCAGTCGATCACATTCCTGTTTTTCATCTGGTTCTGCTGGAAGTTTGTCTGGCCGCCGCTTTTGGGCGTGATGAAAGAGCGCGAGCAGAAGATTGCCCATGGTCTCGCAGATGCCGAGCACGCGCAGAAAGACCTGAAACTGGCCAAGCGCAAGGCGGCCGAGCAGCTGAAGGAAGCCAAGGATCAGGCCGGCGAGATTATCGAGGGTGCCAACAGGCGCGCCAGCCAGATTATCGACGAGGCCAAGCAGGCCGCCCTGGCTGAGGGCGACCGCCTGAAGGTCGCGGCCAAGGCGGAGATTGAGCAGGAAGTGAACCGCGCCAAAGAACAACTGCGCAGCCGCGTGGCAGCCTTGTCTGTCCTGGGGGCGGAGAAGATTCTCGCGGTCAATATCGATGCCAGGGCGCAAAACGACCTGATCGATAAACTGGCAGCTGAGCTGTAAGCGAGGAACCCCATGGCGGAACTCAGCACCCTGGCCCGGCCCTACGCCAAAGCGGCATTCAGCTATGCGCAGCAGGCCTCCGACCTCAGCGGTTGGAGCGCTGCACTGGAAACCGCGGCGCTGGTCAGCCAGAGCGAAAAAGTGCGTGAGCTGCTGGACAATCCCCAGCTCACCAGCGAAGAGCGGGCAGAGACTTTCCTGTCGATCTGTTCAGATGCACTCGGTGCCCACGGAAGCAACTTCATCCGGTTGCTGGCGGAGAACCACCGCCTGCAACTGCTGCCGGAAATTTTCCAGCTGTTCGAAGCGCTGAAAGCGCAGGCCGAAGCCACTCTCGAGGTGGAAGTTGTCTCAGCAACGCCCCTGAACGACGCGCAGGCGCAGGTGCTGAGCGAGAAACTCAGCCGGAAGTTTGAACGCGAGATACATCTGCACTGTTCGGTGGACGAGAACCTGCTGGGCGGCGCGATCATCCGTGCCGGTGACACAGTCATCGATGGCACCGTACGCGGCCGTCTGGCCAAGCTCGCCGAGGCGATGAACTCCTAAATTACTTTCCCCGCTGGCCGCTGTCACCGGGGGACTTGAGGAACAGAGCATGCAGCAACTGAATCCCTCTGAGATCAGTGAAATCATCAAAAGCCGCATCGAAAAACTCGATGTGCGCACTGAAGCCCAGAACGAGGGCACCATTGTTTCCGTTTCCGACGGCATTATCCGCATCCACGGCCTGGCCGATGTGATGTACGGGGAAATGATCGAGTTCGAGGGCGGCGTATACGGTATGGCGCTGAACCTGGAGCGCGACTCCGTGGGTGCGGTCATCCTGGGTGATTACAAGGCCCTGGCAGAAGGTCAGAAGTGCCGTTGCACCGGCCGCATCCTGGAAACCCCGGTCGGCCCGGAGCTGCTCGGACGCGTTGTGGACGCACTGGGCAATCCCATCGACGGCAAGGGCCCGCTGAACAACAAACTCACTGACGCAGTGGAGAAGGTAGCACCCGGTGTGATTGCCCGCCAATCGGTGGACCAACCGGTGCAGACCGGCCTGAAAGCGGTGGATACCATGATCCCAATCGGCCGCGGCCAGCGCGAGCTGATTATCGGTGACCGCCAGATCGGTAAGACTGCGGTGGCTATCGACGCCATCATCAACCAGAGAGGCACCGGTGTTAAGTGTATCTACGTAGCCGTAGGCCAGAAGCAGTCTTCCATTGCCAATGTGGTGCGCGTGCTTGAAGAACACGGTGCCATAGAGCACACCATCGTGGTTGCCGCCGGCGCTGCCGATCCGGCTGCGATGCAGTTCCTGGCCCCTTACGTGGGCTGTACCATGGGGGAATACTTCCGCGATCGCGGCGAGGATGCCCTGATCATTTACGATGACCTCACCAAGCAGGCCTGGGCCTACCGCCAGATCTCCCTGCTGCTGAAGCGTCCACCCGGCCGGGAGGCCTACCCCGGAGACGTTTTCTACTTGCACTCCCGCCTGCTGGAGCGCGCCGCGCGGGTCAACGCCGAGTACGTGGAGAAGTTCACCAACGGCGAAGTGAAAGGCAAGACCGGCTCACTGACCGCCCTGCCGATCATCGAGACCCAGGCCGGTGATGTCTCTGCGTTTGTCCCCACCAATGTGATTTCCATTACCGATGGCCAGATCTTCCTCGAGACCGATCTGTTCAACGCCGGTATCCGTCCTGCAATCAATCCGGGTATCTCCGTATCCCGCGTCGGTGGTGCCGCGCAGGCCAAGGTGATCAAGAAGTTGTCCGGAGGTATCCGAACAGCCCTGGCCCAGTACCGCGAACTGGCGGCCTTCTCCCAGTTTGCTTCCGATTTGGACGAGGCCACCAAGGCCCAGCTGGATCACGGTGAGCGCGTTACCGAGCTGATGAAGCAGAAACAGTATTCTCCGCTGTCTATTGCTGAAATGGCGGTATCTGTTTACGCCGCCGACAAAGGCTACCTGAAAGAAGTGGAAGTGGCCAAGGTGCTCGATTTCGAGGGGGCCCTGCTCGCTTACATGAACAGTGAACACGCGGAACTGATGGAGAAGGTGAACAGCACCGGTGACTACAACGACGAAATCGATATTGCTTTCAAAGCGGCCATCGAGAAATTTGTCGCCACCAGCAGCTGGTAAAGCACCCTCTGGAAAGCAGCGGCGAAGGGTCACAGCAGCCCTTCCCCACATTCACAGTTCCAGCGAACAAGGTAAATCACTATGGCAGGCGGAAAAGAAGTACGCACAAAAATTGCCAGTATCAAGAGCACGCAGAAAATCACTGCCGCAATGGAAATGGTGGCGGCCAGCAAGATGCGCAGGGCTCAGGATCGCATGGCACTGGGTCGCCCCTATGCCCGGCGTATACGCGCGGTGATCGGTCACGTCGCCAACGCCTCGGCGGAGTACCGACATATTTACCTGCAGGAGCGCGAGGTCAGGCGGGTTGGTTTTGTGCTGGTATCCACAGACCGCGGACTCTGTGGTGGCCTGAACATCAATATGTTCAAGGCAGCCATTCGCGAGATGCAGGCTTGGTCCGAGAAAGGGGTCGATGTCGAAGTCTGTGCTGTGGGCAACAAATCGGCCGCTTTCTTCAATGCCATCGGCAGCAAGGTTGTCGCCGCGGTACGCGACCTGGGCGATGCGCCCCAGGCCAGCAAGCTGATCGGCTCGGTCAAGGTCATGCTGGACCGTTATGCGGAAGGTGATATTGATCGCCTGTTTTTGGTCTCCAATGAGTTTGTCAACACCATGTCGCAAAAGCCGCGGGTCGAGCAACTGCTGCCGCTGCCAAAAGACGAGGACGAACAACTCATGCACGCGTGGGACTACCTCTACGAGCCGGACCCGGTGGAATTGCTGGACGGCTTGCTGGCCCGCTATATCGAATCGCAGGTGTACCAGGCGGTCGTAGAGAACAAAGCCTGTGAACAGGCCGCGCGCATGATCGCCATGAAGAGCGCCACCGACAATGCCGGCGAACTGATCGACCAGTTGCAGCTTGTCTACAACAAGGCGCGCCAGGCGGCCATTACCCAGGAGCTGTCGGAAATTGTCGGCGGCGCCGCAGCGGTTTAAGCCCCCGCTGATACCTGCAGTGGCCGACCTTGAGAGAATTTAAAGCTGAGGATCCGGAAATGAGTAACGGACAAATTGTGCAAGTGATCGGAGCGGTCATCGACGTGGAGTTCCCGCGCGACAGCGTCCCGAATGTATACGATGCACTCGTGGTTGAGGGCAAGAACCTCACCATGGAAGTGCAGCAGCAGTTGGGTGACGGCGTGGTGCGCGCGATTGCCATGGGTTCATCGGAAGGTATCAGTCGCGGTCTGCCCGTGCACAATACCGGCGCACCGGTTTCGGTACCGGTTGGCCACGAAACCCTTGGGCGCATTATGGACGTGCTCGGTAACCCGATTGACGAGTGTGGCCCTATTGGTGAGAAGGAGCGCGCCTCTATTCACCGCCCCGCACCCACTTACGAGGAGCAGTCCAGCTCCACCGAACTGCTGGAAACCGGTATCAAGGTGATTGACCTGGTATGCCCGTTCGCCAAGGGGGGCAAGGTCGGCCTCTTCGGCGGTGCCGGTGTTGGTAAAACCGTCAACATGATGGAGCTGATCAACAACATTGCCACCGAGCACTCCGGCCTGTCCGTATTCGCCGGGGTTGGTGAACGTACCCGCGAAGGCAACGACTTCTACTACGAGATGGCGGAGTCCGGCGTCGTCGACCTGGACAACAAGGCCAACTCCAAGGTGGCCATGGTATACGGCCAGATGAATGAGCCCCCCGGCAACCGCCTGCGCGTGGCCCTGACCGGCCTCACCATGGCGGAAAAATTCCGTGATGAAGGCAAAGACGTACTGCTGTTTGTCGACAACATCTACCGCTACACCCTCGCCGGTACCGAAGTCTCTGCACTGTTGGGCCGTATGCCCTCTGCGGTGGGATACCAGCCCACCCTCGCGGAGGAGATGGGCGTTCTGCAGGAGCGTATCACCTCCACCAAGACCGGTTCCATTACCTCTATCCAGGCGGTGTATGTACCGGCGGACGACCTGACAGACCCGTCGCCGGCCACCACCTTCGCGCACCTGGACTCCACCGTGGTACTGAGCCGCGATATCGCCGCCAAAGGTATCTACCCGGCGGTAGACCCGCTGGACTCCACCTCCCGTCAGCTGGACCCGCAGGTGATCGGCCAGGAGCACTATGAGGTGGCCCGTGGCGTGCAGTCCGTACTGCAGCGCTATAAGGAGCTGAAGGACATCATTGCCATCCTGGGAATGGACGAGCTGTCCGAGGAGGACAAGCAGACTGTAGCCCGCGCGCGCAAGATCGAACGCTTCCTGTCCCAGCCCTTCCACGTGGCGGAAATCTTTACTGGTGCACCGGGTAAATACGTCTCCCTGAAAGAAACCATCCGCGGTTTCCAGGGCATCCTGAACGGTGAATATGACCACATGCCCGAACAGGCCTTCTATATGGTGGGAACCATCGATGAAGCTGTGGAAAAAGCCAACAAGGCCGAAGGCTAATCGAGATAGGCATATACTATGGCCATGACAGTACACTGTGACATTGTCAGCGCCGAGCAGTCTCTCTTCTCCGGACTGGTGCGGATGGTGATTGTGAGTGGCATCGAAGGGGAGCTGGGGCTCTCCTATGGTCACGCGCAGTTGCTCACTGCCCTGAAGCCCGGACCGGTACGCATCATCAAAGCCGATGGTGAAGAAGAGGTATTGTTCGTCAGCGGTGGCTACGCCGAGGTGCAGCCGAATATGGTGACCATCCTCGCGGACGTGGCCGAACGGGAAATCGATGAAGAGGCCGCGCAGAAGGCCCGCGAGGAAGCGGAACATGCCCTGCACAAAGCGCCCTCCGAGGTCGACTACGCGCGCATCTCGGCCCAGCTGGCCGAAGCCGAAGCCCGCCTGCGCACCCTGCAGGCGATTCGCAAGGCGGCCGGCAAGTAGTCGCTGCCTTACCTTTCCGAGCACCTGTTTTCAGGTGACTAAAAAAGCGGCTTCGGCTGCTTTTTTTGTAAGTATCAGTGGCTATTGTCCAACCACTTCAGAGTCTGTAGCGCAGGGATAACCGCTCATTCTACGGCGTTATTGCTTCAACCATAGATGTCTGACCGCAGTGGATTGCGGACAAACTTTTCTTTCCACATCCGCGGCGTTAGATCCGCAACCTCTCTGGCTGGGTGCTGGCCAACACGTAGCAGCACATCCGTGAGATAGGTATACGGATTGATGTCGTGCAGTTTGCAGGTAGTAATCAGACTTTGGATGATGCCTACATGTTCCGCACCCAACTCTGTCCAGCAGAACATCCAGTTCTTTCTGCCCATTGGGATGGGGCGCAGTGCGCGCTCCAGGTGGTTGGTGTCCAAAGGTAAATCCGGACCTTCCAGGAACACCCTAAGCTTATGCTCTCTCTGAATGACGTAACCGAGTGCTTTGGTAAGTGGGTTGGAGGGAATCAGATCTGTACGCTCAAGTTGGATTTGGCACCACTGGAAGAACTGATCTACTACCGGCTTGCTGTGTGTGAGTCGGTGTGCACATTTCTTGTCGCCAGTGAGGTTTGATTCAACAATCTCTTCTTCGATCTTGTACAGGCGGGCAATATGGTCTAGTGCGTAACGTACCGCCTGCGGCTCTTGCTGTTCCGCATCAATAAAGTAACGGCAGCTGTGTACCCAACACTGGGCGTGGGTGATGTTGACATTCTCTTCGGCAAAGCGTGCATAGGCGACGTAGCCGTCGCTCAGCAGGGTTCCGGTAAAATCCGTATTGAGTATTTTTTCGATATGCGCGCGTCCGCGGCTGGCACTGTAGGTAAATGCCACTTCATCGCATTCGCCGTACAGGGGCCAGAAGTAGCCCTGTTTCATTTTGCCGTTACCGCTCTTGCCGACTTTGATTGGCGTTTTGTCCATGGCCAGTACCCAGCTTTGCAGAATACTGAGCAACTGTGCCGCAGCAGTGGGGCGCAGTAAATCAATCGCGAGCTTGCACAGGTTGGTGAGGGTGGCGCGGCTGAGAGTGATCCCCGCCTGTCCCAAGCGCTGGTGCTAGCGGTACAACGGCAGATGGTACTGGAACTTGTCCACCAACATGGTCTTGCGGCAATTAATGAAGACGAAGTACTGGCCTTCGAGCGGATTTTCATCGAGCTGATTTTTGGCCAGCGCGGATAACCCACAAAAGGATTTGCGCATGTCGGTGGGCTCGGTACACAGCAGGATCCTCGCGCGGGTACCCACCGTGAACATCAGCGTTGACTCAGCTTCAGCTCAACGCCATTACCCAGGCTCAGCACGATCTCCCAGCCCGGAGAAGCTCCCGAACTCAGAGCGGCGAGATCGATAAATCCAGACGCCATATTCCCGTCCTGCCGAGTATTCTTATCTGGCGCTGACAGGCGTTTGCGCCACTGGCAGAAGCTGGCATAGCCGATAGCTTGCTCAGAGCAAAACTGCTTGGCGGAAGTGGCGCTGGCTTGCCACTTTTCGATAAGCGCTTGCCATTGTTGTGCGGACCGACGCGGGCGTAAAGTGTGGTTGTCTGTTGAACTCATGGTTGGCCTCCGTGTTGTTGACGGTGGCCAGAATAGTGTGAGGGTTTGGATTGGTGAATGACGCCCTACAATGACCGGTTACTAATTTAATCATTAGGTAAACCCCCGGGTATGCCGGGGGGATTCGAATAGGTTCGACCGTTGCTACGGTCTAGCAGGCTGCTGAAAAAGTCCCTTTAACGAAATTTTTACCTTAACTCTTATAAAATCAGAAAATTCAGAGCCTACAAAACAAGTGTTTTTTTGATTCTAAAACTTCAAGATGATGATGCTTTAATTCAAAATCCGAGTTTTTCAGCAGCCTGCTAGTAGCCTTCTATTTCGACCAAGAAGTAGAAGGGTGTACCTATGAGAGACTATAAAAGTTTGACGCATACAAGATGGGATTGTAAATACCATGTAGTGTTTATCCCAAAACGTAGAAGAAAGTTGATATATGGCAATCTGCGCAAGGGCTTGGGGGAGGTCTTCCATGGGTTGGCTGGTAGAAAGGGTTGCAAGATAGAAGAAGGACATTTAATGGCAGATCATGTGCATATGTGTATCAGTATCCCACCGAAGTATTCGGTATCGAATGTAGTAGGATATTTGAAAGGTAAAAGTGCCATTATGATAGCCAGGCGCTTTCTTTAAGGGGAAACAGAGAAAGTTTGCAGGAGAGCATTTTTGGGCGAGAGGCTATTTTGTCTCTACAGTAGGTCTGGATGAGGAACCGGTTAGAGCATATATCCGTAATCAAGAGCAGGAGGATGTTCGTCGAGATCAAATGATGCTGGGGCTATAGCGCCTTGGGTGCAAATAAAGCCCTTTGAGGGCGTCACCCTATAAGCTCCCGGCTTTGCCGGGAGTCGTTTAACTAATGAGGTTACCAGTTAATAAAAAGGGCTATCAAAAATAGCCCTTTTGTTGCGTAAACTTACAGCTGAACAGTTAAGCCCAACTCGAACTTATCTACCTCAACGTCCGCATTTGCGGCTACAGCAAAGGCTTCATGACCAAAGCTGCGAATATCCCAAGCAGCATTTGAAAGAATAGTGCTGTAGGCCGCCTCTACTGCAACATTGCGACTGAAGAAGTGAGAGAAGCCCACCTTGTAGTCTTCATTTTCGTCTACGGTAACACCAAAAGCTGTATTCCGCGTGAAGTAATAATCCGCACCAATTTGCCAGTAATCATCCCCTTCATCAAAGCTGGCATAGGCAAAATCTGCAGTTAAGTATTGATCATTACCCAGGCTGGCAAAATACTTGGAGGTAAATATGCGCACGTCAAAATCATCATCTGCAGCAAAATCAAAACCGATATAATCGGAGCCGCTCAGCTGGTGATTATAACGAGCCTCAATATAAGTTTCTTCATCAGAGTCTCTATCAGTATGAGACAACTTTAGCAAAAAGTTTGGTGTAAACAGGTAGCCAAGAGAAACTGTATTGACATTGTCGTCATCAACTTCGGTTAAATTAGCACCGAAAACCAATCCATTCCCAGCAAAATACTCACCGGCAACAGCAAAGTTATCCAGATCAAAACTACCCACATCGTAGTGGAGGTATGCCGCTGATATATTGCTGGCTTTATTAATATATTCAAATTCTCTAAGAGGCCCCAGGGACTCCTTGCCATCGAAGTAGTAAGTGGTCTCAGCGCTTAGCTGGTTGCCATCAATGTTATCAAAATCCAGATTAGAATATCCAACAGTAGTAATAGAATTGTACTCTTCTGCCGTAGCAGCAGCCGCGAGAAGCATCAGGGGAAGAGCAGCGAGCTTGAATCTCATGACAAAATCCTTCATTAACGATAGATCCAAATTGGGCTGAGGATTGTAACAGAAAATTCATTGTCCGCAACAACAGTAAATTACAAAAAATATGTAAATAAAGATTTTGCGGCAAATAGAATGAAATAGGTGGCAAGTTGAATGATTGCTAATTTCAGGCTAAAAAATACAGGCTGTAATCTCCTGTAATCTTGTGTAAGTGGTCAAGAATAAGTTTTCTTATAGAAAAGGTTTGGCGTTATATATTTATATTCAGCTTGTATTCAGGTTTACAGAATTACGATGCATCCGATTCAATATTTACTGCCCATTGCAGGTCTTGAGAGTGTAAATAATTCTGTGTTACCGCTCCTGCCAGTTGCTTATTGGTAGTCGGCGAA
>NZ_JAVAMR010000046.1:0-24895 GCF_030731025.1 Microbulbifer sp. 2205BS26-8
CTAGTTGGCGTGGTAGGATGGTATTCCCCGGTCAACGGGTATAGCCTCTTTGATCGCCGCTTCGGCCAATAGGCGGTTGGAGTTGAGTGTTGGAATTGATGAATTACTGTTATCGATAATTAATGGAATCTCTGTACAACCAAGAATAACACTATCGCATCCCGCTTCCTCCAGATCACCAATGATATCCTGAAAGTATCGAACAGTTTCAGGCTTGAAAATCCCATAGACTAACTCATGCATAATCAATTGGCCTATGGTTTTTATCGCTTTCTTTGGCGGACGCTGCCAGCTGAGCCCGGCAGTTGCTAACTTTGCCGGATATACATCGCTTTCTACCAGCCACTGGGTGCCCAGTATGCCGGGCTTTTTATACCCGAGTGTTTGTGCTGTCGCAACCACACAATCGCCGATATGGAGCCAGGGCAGGGGGGATTTTTGTACAACATAATCGAAAGCCTGGTGAATGGTATTGTCCGGGCAAACCAGAAAGTCTGCCCCCTGTGCTTTGAGCTTGTTGGCAGAAGAGAGCATCAGGTCGCCAACGCCCCGCAGGTCATTTGCCTCAAGGCATTTCACATAACGGGCCAAAGAATGGGTATGCATGGAGATCTCGGGGTGTGCATGCTCACCGAGGTATTTTCTGCTCTCTGTGCAGATAGTCTTGTAGCAGAGAGCCGCACCCTCGGCGGAGCAGCCAACAATTCCAACATGCTTTGTGTAATGCCGGTTTTTCATACGCTATTTCCTTTTCAACCTGTAAATATAGGTGAGTATTAGGGAATTGTATGGGGTGTGTCCCACCTTGATCGGCTTTCATGGTTTCGCAAATGCTGGTGGTAAGCTTAAGGTGTTTCAAACGGTTTGAAAATGTCTCAGCAGCCGAGAAGATACTGTACCGGTTGGGTTACCAACAGGTGTGCCTGGTTTTTGTTGGCCTGTAGATACCTCGGCTTCAGGTTTCAACGGTAATCGTGTCTCTTACCATCACTGCCTGGTAGCCTGAATTGAGCTATATGGGTGATGCACAGTGATGAGAAGACAGTAGACAAGTTTGTAATGCGCTGCCTTTATTGGCACCAGTGCAGTGTGAAGCAGATCTGAACTGCAAACCGGTAGCAAGTTTGTGCAGTCTCGCATTGCCTGTAGTGCTTTATCAGGCATTTTTTGATGGCGCTAGAATTGCCCCATGATAGAACAGTCTTGGCAGTCAGGATTTTTGACGGTGCTTGGGGTTTTATCGGTAACAGATTGTCTTTTTTCGAACAGGACATCCCAAGGCAGACCGGAAGCCAATCCCGGGTCGAAGATCGCCACAGAGGACGTATCCACAGCATTATCTGCGGGAAAAGCCCCGAAAACACCTGACTACTGCACATTCTATGGTGATATAGCGTAATCGATTACTTTCGCGATCGCTAAGGTAGCGGCATAAACAGCGGATAAAGTGTTAAAAAGCGTGACAGATTTTACTCCCCGATTCAGCTTGCAAAGCGAGGCACTGAACTGTGAGGATTCCAATGTCTGGGCCGTCAGTGACCGGGCCCACAGGTTAGCCAACACCGGGGAAGATGTCATTTTTCTCTGTGTGGGGGATCCCAATTTCGATACCCCTGAGCCCATTCTGGATTTTGCCCGTGCCCGTCTGGGTGTCGGGCGTACGCATTACTCACCTGCCGCCGGTGAGCCCATGCTGCAACGCGCTATAGCAGATATTGAGAGCAAAGTGTCACCACACCCCTGCAATCCCGATGATGTAGTGGTGTTTCCCGGTGGGACTAACGCCATTTATGCCGTGCTTTCCTGCCTGCTCAACCCCGGTGAGGAGATCGTGATCCCCGAACCGATGTATATCGGTTATGTGCCCATCTGCGACAGTCTCAGGCTATCGGTGAAACGGGTGGCCTGCCCGGCAGAAAAGGACTTTGCCTTTGATGTGGAGGCGATCAAGGCGGCCATCAGCGAGCAAACCCGGGTGGTGATGATCAACACTCCGGTTAACCCCACCGGTGCCATGGCGACACCGGGGCAGTTGCGTGCGCTTGCGGCCGATTGTCGCGAACGGGGGATCTGGCTGGTGTGCGATGAGATGTACTCCATGATCACTTTTGCTCGCCGGCATACTTCCCTACGCACCGCGGCGGAAGCGCTGGACAATATTGTCGTGATCGATGGTCTGTCCAAATCCCACGCGATGAGTGGTTGGCGCCTGGGTTGGGCAGTGGCGCGGGGACCTTTGGTGGAGCGACTGGCGCAGTTTGCCGGTGCCACTATTTTTGGCTGCCCGCAGTTTATCCAGGAAGCGGCCGCGTTTGCCCTGGAGTTTGACAGCTACTTTGTCAAGCAGATGCGCGATGCCTACAAGCGGCGCCGGGACCTGATTGTTGCGCGTATTGGCAGGATACCGGGCCTCAACTGCTACAGCCCAGAGGCAGGCATGTTCGTGATGGTGGATGTGTCCGAAGTGGCCGCCTCAGGGCAGGAGTTTGCCGAGGCCCTGCTGGATGCCGAGCGGGTTTCCGTGCTGCCCGGCGCGCCATTCGGCCGGAGTGCAGTGAATCATGTGCGTCTGACTCTCGCGGCAGAGGAGGCAGAGTTGATCCGTGCGCTGGATCGTATTGAGCGCTTTGTTACCCACGGGTGCCGCCAGGTCAGCTGAGCGGACGGCTGTTGAATACGCCCCGGATGCCCTTGCCGAGGCGAGCACTTCTACCCGCGCGAAACAATAGAACAATAGAGTGTTTCAGCCATCGGCGAATACCGCTATCCTTGCCCCCTTTCAGATGCAAAAGAAACCAACTTCGTGAAAATTGACCGGCATAATTTGCGTATTTTGCAGGCACTGCAAACCAACGCCCGTATTAGCAACCTGAACTTGAGTGAACAGATTGGATTGTCGGAGAGTGCTTGTCTGGCCCGGGTGAAGCGCCTGACCAGTGAGCGTTATATCCGCGCGTTTCTTGCAGAGATAAACCTGGACAAGGTGCGCCATGCCGAATTTTATGTGAATGTGGCACTGAAGCGCCAAGATGCGCGGACCAGTGAAAATTTCCGCCATATTATCAATGATATCCCCCAGATTGTTTCCTGTGTGAAGATGTCCGGGGAGTTCGACTATATGTTGCGATTTGTATGTCCGGACGCAGCGGACTTCAATTTGGTATCTGAACAACTGTTGGCCAATGAAGCAGCAGCCATATCCCGTATGACCTCGCATCTTGTGATCGAGAAAACCAAGCGGTTCAATGGATATCCCCTCGAATTGCTCTTCAAAGACTAAATGTCATTTCAGGAACTGGCCCAGTTCCCGTTTTTTAGCATCTACCGGGCAAACACTGCCAACGAATGATTAATAGGGCTTATGGCGGCTAGAGCCTCATATATACTGTAGTCACACTTTAGTCGTGCCGTAGGACAATTTGGGGCCGGTCGCAAGAAGTGTTCGATGACTACGGTTGGAGGGGAATAAGCATTGAGATATTTTGGAAGGATCTACCTGGCTGGCAATGCGTTGATTTTTGCATTTGTGGGTCTGGGGGCATTGCTTTACCCGCAAGCTTTCGCCGCTGCTATCGGAATCACATTCAATACCTCTGCCGCAATGCCTGAATTTCTGGCTACTTATGGCGGTTTTATGCTGGCGATTGCTGTGGTTCTGTTGATTGCACAGGCATTGCGGCGGTATCGCAGAGTGGCCTATGCGGCGCTTTCAATAGCCTACATCGGCTTTGGGCTCGGCCGGTTGTACGCTATGCTGTTCATCAGCGGATTTGACGAGCGCAATCTGCTGTTTTTCTTTTTGGAAGTGGTGATGGTAGTTTGGGGGCTTTTTTGTTACCGTGAATCTCGCTGGCTGCCTCTCCAACACGGTCATTAGTGCATTCCGAAACCATTCGATCCCTTAGATTGTTGGCTGATCGCTACTGAGATATCGCGTCAATTGCGTATAACCGCTGGTATTTCAAAGGGTTGTGCCAGACACCGGCCAGTGGTGGTTTTCACCGATGGGGAGTAAACAATCCAATTTCGCGTAGACTGAAGCCCACAGCCCACAGCCCACAGCCCACAGCCCACAGCCCACAGCCCACAGCCCACAGATTGTGTTCTGGCGCGTTTGGCCGACTGCGGGCTGGATGGGTCAGGCCGGCATATTGGCGCTGCCACCCTGGCTTAAGTTTGTCCGGGCATCGGCTGTTTTCTCCTGCGAAGCATCAGATAGCGTCCCGTCTACTGCCCGGCGAAAAGCGCATTTGTAGTCTTTGAATTCCGTACCCATCCAACGGTCCCACCAGGTGAAGTAGAAACCGTAGTTGCCCTGGAAGCGTTGGTGGTGCAGATCGTGGTGGGTGGTGGTGGTCATATTGTCCAATGGGCCATCCACCCAGTTGCGTGGATGAAACTCACAGCCCGTATGCAGCATGGCGTTGCGAAAAATCATGATAAACACGAAGGATAGCCAGGTAGTGGGGTGCATGGGAATCATCAGGATGATCAGTGGTGAGAAGAGCCCGTTTAGAGCGGCTTCCCCCACAGAAAAGCTATAGGCTGTCCAGGGCGTGGGAGTTCGGGATAGGTGGTGCAGGCGGTGAAAGTGCTTGAATATTTTTGGGTGGTGCATGCCCCGGTGAGTCCAGTAAAAGTATGCATCGTGCAAAAGGATCAGCACCGGCAGGCTGGCAATATTCCACCACATGGGGTAGTCGCTCCATTGCCAATATAATTTTGTTAGCCCCATCTTTTCAAGCAGGCTGATAATGGTGCCAATCACAGTAAAAATACATACGGTCAGCATGGAGAAACTGACTTCGCGGCGTATATCCTTCCATTCCGCCCGGCGCTTTTGAATGCGGCGGCGATGCATCCAGGTACGAAACAGCCAGCCTGCGCAGATACTCATTACAGAGGCTGCCAACACATAGCGAAATAGGGTCAAATGAAAGTGCTTGGCTCCGTATTGGGCCAGTTCCATCAGAAAATCCATACACTCACCATCCATATTGTATTGGGAATGGAGACGTCGTTTTCTTGCTATACAACCCGGCCAACCGATCTGTTTGTGATGACCAATTGGTAGCGGTTGTCCTTAAAACACGAATGAAACTGTCCGAGATTGTCCGAATCTCAACGGCACCCGCCTGACGGCGGCACTATGCCGTACAGCACTGTCGCACAACCCAGTTTGGTTGTTGCGACACCCTATCGGGATATCGTGTCCCACCTTTGTTAGGGGGTTGTATGCAGTGGTGCACTCAGTCTGGAGAGGTTTCCATGATGCGGCTTGCGGAAAGTGAAAAACTTCTAACGGATTTCGAACCCGCAATGATTCAGGTAGGTAACCTTTGCCGACGGTACTCAGTTGGGGTCAGGTTGTGACGGCGCTTGAAGGCTGCATTGAAAGGGCTCAGTGACCGGTAGCCAATATCCAGGGCGATGGTGAGTACCGGCAGGTGGGCCTGCTCCGGATCGGCCAGGCGCGCACTGGCCTCATCGATACGGAACTGGTTTAGATATTCGTTGAAATTGCGATAACCCAGGTGGCGGTTGATCAGGATGCGCAATAGATGCTCACGGGTATCCAGTTGCTCAGCCAGTTCACGAATAGTGAGACCTGTCTGGCGATAGCCCCCGTTGTGCATATGTGCCTGCAGTTTTCTCATTTGTGCTTGCTGCTGCTCATCCGGAGAGGGTGCTTGTGCAGGAGGTGAGATTTTCTCTTCGGCAGGAGTGGCAAATGGGGGCAGGGACTCCCCCAAAGCACTGGGTGAGAGTGCCAACAACCACAGGCAGGCGGCTAGGGAGAGGAGGCTGGCGAGTAGCGCGTGTAAGGTCGGTACCCCATGGGGTACCGGGTGGTAGGTAAACAGGAATTCAGCGCCGATCACGATCAGCATGTAGACACCCACGGCAATGAGCAAAATGGCACGCAGCCGCCGGCGCTCTTCCACCAAGTCGGAGTGGAATTGCCCCAACAGCGTCAGCATGCCGGCACCAACCAGCCCCATGCTCAGTAGTTGGGACAGGTTAAAGAGCAATGTCTGGGCCCCCGAAGCCAGGGAAGAAGGCGCGTATTTCGCAAAAATACTCAATGCAATAGCGAGGCCGATAGGTATCCAGCCCCAGCGAGGGAAGGGCTCCTCCTCTTGGCAAAGCAGGTGGGTAAAGAGCCAGAATGCTGCAGGTACCAAGAAAATCGGCAGGTTAATCAGGAATGCGCCTGCCGAAGGCATTGGCGGTAGGGTGGGCCACAGTAAATAGCAAATGACGCCAACCAGCACCAGTATCAGCCAGCGCCCCGCGGCCAGTCGATGGTGATTCAAAGACACTTTTGCCGCTGCCAGTAACAGCAGGGCACAGGCGCCGCCGGAGAAAAATAAATAACCGGCGGTCATGCCTTATCTCCAGCGTGTTGCCCAGGCATCCAGAACCTTGCTGCTATAGGTATGGCGACCGTAACTGCCATTGTAATAGGCAAGGGCGTTAGCGAGGTTGCCTTTGGCCTTTTCGATGTAGTGTTTGAGAATGGTACAGCCATAGCGCAGGTTGGTATCCATGTTGATCAGGTTGTCATCCGGGCGCCCGATTTCCTTTTTCCAAAAAGGCATGACCTGCATCATGCCCTGAGCACCGACACGGGAAACTGCGTAGGGATCGAAGGCGCTCTCTATCTGGATTACGGCGAGCACGATCTCGGGGCGCAGGCCGGCCCGGGTGGCTTCCCGGTGCACCGCCTTTAACACCTGCATGCGCTCTTTTGGGTCTTTGATGTAGCGGGAAAGCGGCTGGGATTTTGACATCAGCCACACTTCGGCATCGAAGCGATCCACAAAACTGCCTGCCTGGTTGATAGCCTCCTGCAGCGCGAGGCGCAATTCGGGGTCCACCTTCACAGCGGGGCTTTGGGATTCGATACTGCTCCAGGCAAGACAGAGCAGCAGAGCAGCAGTGGCTTTTCTCATCATGTCCGCGAGTTTACGAAAAGCCCGGGAAAATGGGCAGTCCCTTTTTTGACTGGCGGTACTACCCCCTGTCTAGAGTTTTCTTGGGTAAGCGGGGTATCCGGCCCAAACAGCGGCGGGCCGGAATGCAAGTGTCAGTGGTCAATTTTTTCCAGCAGCACTGTCTCCAACTGGGAGAGGGCAAAGTCCTGGGCCTCGCTATCGGCGCGACCCTTGTACTCCGCCACGCCCTTCTCCAGACCGCGATCGCCAATGACAACACGGTGGGGAATACCCAGCAACTCAATATCCGCCAACATGGCGCCGAGGCGCGCCTTGGACTCGTCCATCAGCAGTACATCAATGCCTCTGCTGCGCAGGGATTCGTACAGGTGCTCGCACTTGTCCCTTACCCTATCGCTCTTGTGCATATTGATGGGCACAATGACCAGCTGGAAAGGGGCAATGGCCTCGGGCCAGAGTATGCCGGCACTATCGTGATTCTGCTCGATGGCCGCTGCCACAATACGGGACACACCGATACCATAGCAGCCCATGCTCATCAGCTGCTCTTTACCGTTCTCATCGAGGAGGGTGGCGTTCATGGCGCGGCTGTACTTGTCGCCCAACTGGAAAATATGGCCCACTTCGATGCCGCGCCTGACTTCCAGGGTACCCCGGCCATCCGGGCTGGGGTCGCCGGTGACAATATTGCGCAGATCCTCAATGCGGTCGAGTTTCACATCGCGGTTCCAATTGACGCCTGTGTAGTGATAGTCGTCGCGATTGGCACCACAGATAAAGTCCGCCAGATGGGCGGCAGACCTGTCCACAATGGTTTCAATCTCCATACCCACCGGGCCCAGTGAGCCGATAGTACAGTGTAATTCCTCCGCGATACGCGACTCGGGGGCAAACTGCAATGGGCTGGCGACACCGGCCAGTTTTTCCGCCTTGAGCGTATTCAGGTCGTGATCACCACGCAGTACCAGTGCAAGCAGCGGTGGGGTTTCACCCTGTACACATTCACCCAGAACGATCAGTGTTTTCACGGAGTGTGCCGGGTCTGCCTTGAGAAAGTCACTTACCGCCGGGATAGATTTTTGACCCGGGGTATACACCTCCTGCATCTCGCAGCTCGGCTCGGGCCGCGCCCCCCCAGGGGCGACAGCCTCGGCCAACTCCACATTGGCGGCGAAGCGGGAATCCGTGGAGAAGGCGATATCGTCCTCACCGCTCTGCGCCAGGACGTGGAACTCGTGGGAGCTTGAGCCGCCGATAGCGCCGGTATCCGCCAGCACCGGGCGGTAGTCCAGGCCAATGCGCTCAAAGATGCGACAGTAGGCGTTGTACATGACATCGTAGGTTTCCTGTAGGGAATCCGCGCTGTCGTGGAAGGAGTAGGCATCCTTCATGGTGAATTCACGCGCGCGCATCACGCCAAAACGGGGACGAATCTCATCGCGGAATTTGGTCTGTATCTGGAAGAAATTGGCCGGTAGCTGCTTGTAACTGTTGACCTCGTTGCGGATCAGGTCTGTGATCACCTCCTCGTGGGTTGGTCCCAGACAGAAAGCATTGCCGTGGCGATCGCGGATGCGTAGCAGCTCGGGGCCGTACTGCTGCCAGCGCCCGGATTCCTCCCACAACTCGGCTGGCTGTACCACCGGCATCAACACCTCCAGGGCACCGGCGCGCTCCATTTCCTCGCGGACGATACGCTCGACTTTGCGTAACACACGCAGCCCCGTGGGTAACCAGGTGTAGAGGCCCGACGCCAAACGGCGGATCATGCCTGCGCGCAGCATCAGCTGATGGCTGATGACCACGGCATCGCTGGGCGTTTCTTTTTGGGTTGCAATGAGGTAGCGGGATGCGCGCATAGGAATTAACTGGACTGTATTGGCTGTAGACCGGGCATTTTACGCTATTCGCCGGGCAATAAATATTCCTGGGGCGGTTTTGCACTAACGTGTGTTGCCTGCAATAGGTCGCGATGGTTACTGGGTGGAACTGGCAATCCCGCTGTATGGTCCGGGAATAAAAAACCCCGCTTATGCGGGGTTTTCAGCTTTCGGATCGGCGGGGAATCAGGACTCGGCCATCTCCTTCAGTTTCTTCAACGGACGCACCTTCACCTGAATGCTCGCCGGTTTGGCCTTGAACATGGTCTCTTCGCCAGTGAAGGGATTGATGCCCTTGCGGGCCTTTTTAGCTGGTTTCTTCACCGTGGTGATTTTCAGCAGGCCCGGCAGGGCGAATTCGCCAACGGCACGCTTCTTGATATGGCCTTCGATAATGTCGCCTAATTCATCCATAACGGACTGGACCTGTTTGCGGGACAGTTCGGTATTTTCGGCGATCTGGTTCAGAATCTGGGTCTTGGTGTACTTCTCCTTGATAGCCTTTACTTTCTTGGCCAGTGCGGCTTTCTTAGCCGGAGCCTTTCTGGCAGCGGCTGTTCTGGTAGCAGCTTTCCTGGTAGCCATGGCTGGTTTCCTTCTTTGTTGTTCGGTGTAAGTCTGGTAAGTGTGTTTCTACTCCCGCTGCACTGCGTCCAAAAACGGTGGTCTCAGCGGGTGATAACGGGAAGTATATATAGTTTTTGCAGGACCGTACGGGAAAATACTAGAAAAATAGTGTTTTTCTGCATTTTATAACCCTTGTACCGGCCTTCGGGGGCCTCCTGGCTAGCCGAAAGGGCGGAGCGGCTTCTTCCCTCTGAAGGGCTCATGTATACTCTGTTCCCTTTTTACAAGCACCGGGTACTGAGTAATGCCGATCTATGAATACCAGTGCACTGCCTGCGGCCACGAGATGGAGGCGCTGCAGCGCATAAGCGATAACCCGCTCAAAGATTGTCCAGTTTGTGGCAAAACCGAGCTGAGCAAGAAAATCTCTGCGGCTGGGTTTCGCCTGAAAGGGGGGGGTTGGTACGAGACCGACTTCAAGACGGGCAGCAAGAAAAACCTGGCCGGCGATGCAGCCAACAGTGGCAAGGCCAAGGGCGACAAAGCTGCGAAGACGGCCTAGACCCGCGATGTGTACGCTCAGGTAACCATTTCACCATCGATAACGGGAATTTTATCCATGCGCAGCGACTACTGTGGCGTTCTTCGTTCCGCGGACATTGACCGTATAGTGACCCTCTGTGGCTGGGTCGATCGCCGCCGCGACCACGGCGGTGTAATTTTCATTGATCTGCGCGATCGAGAGGGTATCGTTCAGGTAGTATTCGACCCGGATGCCGCCGAGCATTTTGAGTTGGCCGATAGCGTGCGCAGCGAGTATGTGCTGAAGGTCACAGGCCGGGTGCGCGCCCGCGCTGCGGAGGCCTTGAATCCCAATATGGCTACCGGCGAGGTAGAGGTCTATGGGACCGAGCTGGAGATTCTCAACAGTGCCGAAACCGTCCCTTTTCAACTGGACGAGCACATTGAGGTGGGGGAGGACGTCCGTCTCAAATACCGCTACCTGGATCTGCGCCGCAACGAGATGCAGCACAATCTGCGCTTTCGTTCCAGGCTCACTACAGCGATCCGCAACTATCTGGATACGCATGAATTTCTCGATATTGAGACTCCGATCCTCACGCGCGCCACGCCGGAGGGCGCGCGCGATTATCTGGTCCCCAGCCGCACCCACGAGGGCAAGTTCTTCGCCCTGCCGCAGTCCCCGCAGCTGTTCAAGCAGCTGTTGATGGTGTCCGGTTTTGATCGCTACTACCAGATTGCCAAGTGTTTTCGCGATGAGGACTTGCGCGCCGATCGCCAGCCGGAGTTTACCCAGATTGATATCGAGACCTCTTTCCTGAGAGAAGAGGAGATCATGTCCATCACCGAGGGCATGGTGCGGACGCTGTTTAAGACGTTGAAGGGGGTGGAATTGGGGACTTTCCCCCGTATCACTCACTACCAGGCCATGTTGCGCTATGGCTCCGACAAGCCGGATCTGCGTATTCCTCTGGAGATGGTGGAAATCAAGGACCTGATGACCGAAGTGGAGTTCAAGGTATTCTCAGGGCCTGCCAGGGACCCGAAAGGGCGCGTGGCCGCTATCAGGGTGCCCGGCGGTTGCGATCGGCTGACCCGCAAGCAACTTGACGATTATGGCAAGTTTGTCGGCATCTATGGCGCCAAGGGGCTCGCCTATATCAAGGTCAACGCGCGCGCCGACCTGGAAAACGGGCTGCAGTCGCCTATTGTAAAATTCCTGCCTGTCGAAACCCGCGCTGCTATTCTCGACCGCCTGCAAGCGCAAGATGGCGATATCATCTTCTTCGGTGCGGACAAGGCCAGGATAGTGTCGGAAGCCCTTGGTGCACTGCGCTGCAAACTGGGCCAGGACCTGAATCTCTATACCAGTGAGTGGGCCCCCCTGTGGGTGGTGGCTTTCCCGATGTTCGAGGAAAATGAGGACGGCAGCCTCACCGCGCTGCATCACCCCTTTACCGCCCCTTCCTGTACCCCCGAAGAGCTGGAACAGAACCCATTGGGTGCTCTGTCCTGCGCCTATGATATGGTGCTTAATGGCACCGAGCTAGGTGGCGGCTCCTTGCGTATTCACGATCGGGTGATGCAACAGGCGGTGTTCCGTACCCTCGGTATCAGTGAGGCGGAGCAGCGCGAGAAGTTCGGCTTCCTGCTCGATGCCCTCAAGTACGGCGCTCCTCCCCATGGCGGTCTCGCTTTTGGTCTGGATCGCCTCGTGATGCTGATGACCGGCAGTGATTCCATCCGCGATGTGATCGCATTCCCGAAAACCCAGAGTGCCGCCTGTGTCATGACGGATGCTCCGGGTACGGTTGATGCCCGGCAGTTGCGCGAGTTGAATATCCGCCTGCGCCAGAAAGAAGAGAGTATCCGCTGATTTTCCCCGGTGGGCTCAGCGAAACAAGCCCGCCAATTTACGCTGTGGACAATGTGTGTTGCCCACTGCCCACTCCGCGCACAGACGAAGAGAGACGAGGATGGCCGGACATAGTAAATGGGCCAATATCAAGCACCGCAAAGCGGCCCAGGATGCCAAACGGGGCAAGGTATTCACCAAAATTATCCGAGAGTTGACCGTGGCCGCCAAGGCGGGTCCCAACCCCGATGATAATCCGACACTGCGCGCCACCATTGATAAGGCCCTCGGTGCCAATATGAAACGCGACACCATTGATAAGGCCATTGCCCGCGGCGCCGGCAATACCGATGGCGAACACTATGAGGCGGTGGTTTATGAAGGTTACGGTGTCGGCGGTGTGGCGGTACTGGTGGAATGCCTCACCGACAATCGCAATCGCACTGTGGCGGAAGTGCGCCATGCCTTCTCCAAGCGCGGTGGCAACCTGGGTACTGATGGTTCGGTGAGTTATCTTTTTTCGCGCAAGGGGCAGCTGTACTATGAGGCCGGAGTCGATGAAGAGACGCTGATGGAAGCGGCCCTGGAGGCGGGTGCCGAGGATATTGAGACTAACGATGACGGCAGCGTCGAAGTGACCACGGAATTCCAGGACTACCTCTCAGTCAAGGATGCACTGACTGAAGCCGGGTTTATGCCGGATAGCGCCGAGATAGCCATGATACCCTCTACCACTATAGCGCTGGATAAGGAGGGCGCAGAAAAAGTGCTGGCACTGGTCGAGATGTTGGAAGACCTGGACGATGTGCAAAATGTTTACACCAATGCGGATATTCCCGTTGAGGTGATGGAGGCGCTTGGCTGAGGACTCGCTCCCCCAGGGGGCAGACGCCATTCTGCCCTGGCGTTTCCCGGCGCATCCGATGTTCACCCTTGACGCTTTCTCCCCGCCTTGGGACACTCCCGTTACTATATAAACATACAGATCTTGAGGGAGCTGCCTTTTGACCCGGATCCTGGGAGTTGACCCCGGCTCAAGAAAAACAGGCTATGGCATTATCGATGTGAAGCGCAGCAGTGCCCGCTATGTGGCCAGCGGCGTGATCCGTATCCCAGAGGGCCCTTTGCCCCAGCGTCTGAAATTGATTTTTGATGCAGTGAGCCAGATTGCCGAGCAGTACCGGCCCGTGCAAATGGCTATTGAAAATGTATTTATGTCAAAGAGTGCCGGTTCCGCACTGAAACTGGGGCAGGCCCGTGGCGCCGCCATTGTGGCCGGTACCCACTGGGGCCTGGAGGTGGCTGAATACGAGGCGCGCAAGGTCAAGCAGGCAGTGGTCGGCAACGGTGCTGCAGACAAACTACAGGTGCAGCATATGGTCAAAACCCTGCTGTCGCTGCCAGCTTCTCCGCAGGAGGATGCCGCTGATGCCCTTGCCGTGGCTCTGTGTCATATGCATACGGGGCGGCTCCCCGCACTTGCGGGCGGCGCTATGCCCAGCCGCTTTCGCAGGGGCCGGTTCAGTGTTTAGGTGTGTTTATAGAGAGCGCCTCACACCCACGGATGGAAAATCAAAAAACTGGAATAACATATGATCGGAAGATTGAGCGGAACCCTGGCTGAGGTGCGGCCGCCATTATTGTTGGTGGACGTGCAAGGGGTGGGCTATGAGGTACTCACGCCTATGACCACTATTTTCGAGCTGCCCTCCCTGGGGCAGCCGGTGCAGCTGCATACCCATCTGGCGGTATCCGAGACAGTGCAACAACTGTATGGTTTTCTCCGGGATGCCGAGCGCAAACTGTTTCGCACCCTGATCAAAATCAGTGGTGTGGGTCCCAAGTTGGCTTTGGCCATTTTGTCGGGCCTGGATGGGGCTGCCCTGGCCCACTGTGTGGCGGAAGACAATGTGGCAGCACTGGTGAAGGTGCCCGGTGTGGGGAAGAAGACCGCCGAACGCCTGATTATTGAACTGCGTGACAAGTTGACACCGGACTTTAATGACGCCAATGATATCCCGCTGGTTCCGGCCACTGCGGCGCCTGAGGTGAATCATGTCAGTGAGGCTGAAAGTGCCCTGGCGGCACTGGGTTATAAACCCGCGGAAGCCAGCAAAATGGTGGCTCGGGCCGGCAAGGAGCAGCCGGATGCCGACAGCGCGACCCTGATCCGCCTGGCACTAAAGGGAATGGTGCTCGCTTAATCTGGAGCTGTTTTCATGATCGAAGCCGACCGCCTGGTGGCGCCCCAGTCTATGGGGCCCGCAGGCCAGGAAGAGCAGTATGATCGCGCTGTACGCCCCAAAACCCTGGCGGACTATGTGGGCCAGCCAGTGGTCTGCGAGCAGATGGAGATCTTTATCCAGGCCGCCAAGCTGCGCAAAGAGGCCCTGGACCATACTCTGGTATTCGGTCCGCCGGGCCTGGGCAAAACCACCCTGGCCAATATCATCGCCACGGAGATGGGGGGCGCTATCAAGGCTACCTCCGGCCCGGTACTGGAGAAGGCGGGTGACCTGGCGGCGTTGATGACCAATCTGGAGCCGGGCGATGTCCTGTTTATCGACGAGATACACCGCCTGAGCCCCCATGTGGAAGAGGTCCTGTACCC
The DNA here is from genome assembly GCF_030731025.1 of Microbulbifer sp. 2205BS26-8. Lineage (NCBI taxonomy): Bacteria > Pseudomonadati > Pseudomonadota > Gammaproteobacteria > Cellvibrionales > Microbulbiferaceae > Microbulbifer > Microbulbifer sp. 2205BS26-8. Next base: position 14,395 of record NZ_JAVAMR010000046.1, read on the forward strand.
GGCCATGGAGGACTACCAGTTGGATATCATGATTGGTGAGGGTCCGGCGGCCCGCTCCATCAAGCTGGACGTGCCGCCTTTTACCCTGGTGGGTGCCACTACCCGGGCGGGTCTTCTCACCTCCCCCCTGCGGGACCGTTTCGGCATAGTGCAGCGACTGGAGTTTTACAGTGTTGAGGATTTGACCCGAATCGTGCGCCGTTCCGCGGGCCTGATGGGGGTGGGCATGGACGAGGGCGGTGCCCTGGAGGTGGCGCGGCGTGCCCGCGGCACTCCGCGGATCGCCAACCGCCTGTTGCGCCGGGTGCGCGATTACGCGGAGGTGCGGGGCGATGGCTCGGTGGATTCGGCGATCGCCGATGCTGCCCTGAATATGCTCAATGTGGATGCCAGGGGCTTCGACCAGTTGGACCGGCGCATGTTGCTGGCCATGATTGAGAAATTCGATGGTGGCCCGGTCGGCGTAGACAGCCTTGCCGCTGCGGTGAGTGAGGAGCGGGACACGCTTGAGGACGTGCTGGAGCCTTACCTTATCCAGCAGGGCTATATTGCCCGCACACCGCGGGGGCGGGTGGTGACCGGGCTTGCCTATGAGCATTTCGGCTTGCCGAAACCCGACAAATAAAACGCAAAGGGGGAGGGGTGAACGGGGCTTTCAGTATTCCTGTGCGGGTCTATATCGAGGATACGGATGCAGGCGGTATCGTCTACTACGTGAATTATTTGAAGTATATGGAGCGGGCGCGCACAGAACTGCTGCGTTCGCTCGGCTATGATAAGCCGGCGATGCCGCAGCAGGGGTTGCTGTTGGTGGTGCACTCTGCGGAGATCCGGTACCGCTGTTCCGCCAGGCTCGATGATGCATTGCGCACAACTGCGGCGATTGGCAAACTGGGGCGTGCTGCGGTGACGTTCGAGCAAAAAATCTGGCGTCAAAATGAGCTAATTTGTGAAGGTGTGGTCAAAGTTGCCTGTGTCTCCGACCACAACCACAAACCCTGTGCCCTGCCGGGGCCCATTTTTTCAGCATTAAAGGCAGTAATTTAAGAAGATGAACGCCGGTGAACAACTTTCCCTGTGGGGACTCATTCAGAACGCCAGTCTGCTGGTACAGCTTGTGATGTTGCTGTTGTTGCTGGCCTCGGTGGTTTCCTGGGTCATGATTATCCAGCGAGGCCTCTATCTGTCCCGGGCCAAACAGGCTCTTAATGGTTTCGAACGCCGCTTCTGGTCCGGTGCCGATTTGAACAAGCTGTTTCGCGAGGGCAATGAGCGTGCCGAACGGAGTGAGACAGACGGGGTGGAGTCCCTGTTTCGGGCCGGTTTTACCGAGTTCACCCGCCTGCGCCAACAGGGCAGTAGTGGCCCCGAAGCGGTGATGGAGGGAACGGAACGGGCCATGCGTGTGGCCATGTCGCGGGAGCAGGAAAAAGTGGAGATGAATCTGCCATTTCTCGCTACCGTGGGCTCCGTCAGCCCCTATATCGGCCTGTTCGGTACTGTCTGGGGCATCATGAATTCTTTCCGCGGTCTCGCCACTATGCACCAGGCTACCATTGCCACGGTAGCGCCCGGCATTAGTGAGGCCCTGGTGGCTACGGCCATGGGTCTGTTTGCGGCGATTCCGGCAGTGATAGCCTATAACCGCTATTCCGCCAAGGCGGAGTGGCTGCTGTCCAGTTACGAAACTTTTGCCGAGGAATTTTCCTCGATTCTGCACCGTAAAGTGCATTCCGGCTAAGTGGTGAGCAGGCGAATCCTATGAGTGTGTTTCGCAAAGGCAGCAAGAAAAGGCTGGTATCTGAAATCAATGTGGTGCCCTATATCGATGTGATGCTGGTACTGCTGATCGTGTTTATGGTCACGGCACCACTGCTGATGCAGGGGGTCAAAGTGGATCTTCCCAGCGCGCCCTCGGCGCCGATGGAAGAGCCGGACGAGGAACCGCTGATTGTCTCGGTGCGCGCCGATGGTACCTACTACCTGAATCTGGGTACTGATGAGAAGACGGCCAAGCCACTTCCGGAAATCAAGGATACGGTGGCCAAGGTGTTGCGTCAAAAGCCAAAAACCCCGGTTCTGGTATGGGGTGATACCGATGCCGATTACGGTTTGATTGTCAATGCCATGACCGAATTGCAGCGGGCCGGAGCCTCCAGTGTCGGTTTGGTTACCGAGCCACCTCAAGGGTAGGTGCCGGTGAAGACAGGCGCTTACCCACTGGCAATTGTGATCAGCCTACTGTTGCACGGGACCCTGATTGCGGTCATCGCTTATGGCTGGGAGGCCAGTCGCAGGACTGAACACAAGCCCATGCCACAGTTTGTACAGGCCAGGCTGGTGACAGTTGAGGCAGTTACGCCCAAGAAGAAGTTACCCCAAAAGGTGGATAAGATACAACAGCGTGCCCAGCGAGAAGCGCAGCAGAGGCAGCAGGCAGAGATTGAGCGCAAGCGCCGAGCCGCACTGGAGCGCAAAAAGAAACAGGCAGCTGAGAGGAAGCGCCAGGCGAGAATCGAGGCAGAGCGCAAGGCTCGGGAAGAGAAAGCGCGCGAGGAAAAAGAGCGCAAAGAGAGAGAGCAAAAGGAAAAGGAGCGCAAAAAACGGCTGGAGAAAGCGCGCCAGAGTTCTTTTGACGAAGCGTTGCGGGAGGAAGAGGAGCTGCTGGAGGCAAACGAAGGTGAGCAGGCGGTCATGTCCGTGGCCCAGGCGATTCAGCTGCGCATAGAGTCTGTATGGAGCCGTCCACCGAGCGCTCGCAACGGTATGCGCACTCTGGTGCAAATCAATTTTGTGCCCACCGGAAGAGTGGTGGCCGCCAATATCTTGGAGGGCAGTGGCAACGCGGCACTCGATCGCTCGGTGCTCACTGCCATTCGCAAGGTGGAGGTTTTTCCCGAAGTGGCTGAACTGGCCCGGGAAGAGCCGGTCGTATTCGAGCGTGAAGTACGCAAAACTATGTTGAACTTTATAGTCGAAGATCTTCGCCAATGATCAAGAGCTTACTAAAAACCCTCGTCGCTATTGTTATCACATCTGCCTGCCTGGAGGCACGTGCCCAACTGGTTGTGGATATCACCAGCGGTATTGATGATCCTACACCCATTGCGGTGTCACCGTTCAGCTGGTCCGGCAGTGGTGTTCTGCCCGAGGATGTGTCCGGTATTATCTCTGATGATCTGCGCCGCAGCGGGCTGTTCGCCCCGGTGCCCAAGGCGGATATGTTGTCCTTCCCCAAGGCGCCAAAAGATGTGGTGTTCCGGGACTGGCGCATTTTGGGCACTGAATACATCGTTACCGGTCGTGTTGAACCCCAGGCCTCCGGTTATCTGCTGACTTTCGACCTGATGAATGTCTTTGGTCAGCACAAGATGTTTACTCGCCAGGTGCGGGGAGGACAAACTCAGCTTCGGGATATCGCGCACCGCGCTGCTGATGAAATATTTGAGGCGGTGACCGGCATTCGTGGCGCCTTTTCCACAGAAATGGTGTACGTGCGGGAAGAGACCCGTGGCGGTAAGCCCAGCTATGTGCTGATGCGTGCGGATATTGATGGTGCCCGTGCCCGGCCTATCCGCCGCTTCGATGCCCCGGTGATGTCCCCCATGTGGGCCCCCAACGGTCAGGAGCTAGCTTATGTCTCTTTTGAGACCGGGCGCCCGGCGATCTTCCGCGAAAACCTGCGCACCGGCGAGCGCCAGCAGTTAACCAATTTCAAGGGTCTAAACAGCTCTCCGACCTGGTCCCCTGATGGAACCAAATTGGCTATGGTGCTTTCCAAAGATGGCAATCCGGAAATCTACGTACTGGATTTGGCAAGTGGTCAATTCACCCGTATGACCAGACACTTCTCCATTGATACCGAGCCAAACTGGATGCCCGATGGAAAATCGCTGGTTTTCACATCTGATAGGGGAGGAAAACCACAAATTTATCAATTGACTCTTGCCACTGGTCAAGTGGACCGCTTAACCTTTGATGGCGACTACAATGCGCGACCACGTATTTCTCCTGATGGGAAGACGCTGGTCATGGTGCATCGCAATCGGGGAACCTTTACCATCGCTACGATGGATATCGATTCGGGCAGGATGCGTGTCCTTACGGAGACCACATTGGACGAATCACCCAGCATCGCGCCAAATGGGGCTATGCTGATGTACGCGACCAAACTTGGCGACAAGGGCATTTTGGCTGCGGTGTCGCTGGATGCCGGGGTAAAATACAACCTGCCTTCTGAAAGGGGCGATGTCCGCGAACCGGCATGGTCGCCGTACGTTGATTGAGACAGGATGTCGGGCGCGTTGGTGGTGCAGGGTGTTTAAAGACTATTAAGACTTTTCAGGATCTTTGAAAATATTAAAAGTGGAGTAGCTTCTTATGTTGAAATCAGTAAAAACAGGTCTTGGCTTGGCCTGTGTTTTGGCGGTAATGGCTGGCTGTAGCAATACCGACACTACAGGAAGTAGCGAGCAGGTGGCCGGCCAGGTTGATAACAACCTAGTGGAAGAAACGACGACTGTGGTGGATATCGAAGAGGTTCCGGTGGCACCTCTGGAAAATGTGGTTTACTTTGATTTCGATCAGTCTCTGTTGAAGCCGGAAACCCGTGAGCTGCTAATTCTTCACGCAGACCGCATGCGCGGCACTACGAACCCTGTGCGCCTGGAGGGCCACGCCGATGAGCTTGGCACCCGTGAGTACAACCTGGCGCTGGGTGAGCGTCGCGCCAATGCCGTGCGGGACTTTTTGGTGCTGCAGGGTGTAGACGGGGCGAATCTGGAAGTGATCAGCTATGGTGAAGAGCGCCCCGCTGAGATAGGTTCCAGCGAAGCTGTCCGCGCGATGAACCGTCGTGTTGTTATTAACTAATCGTAAAAATGGATGCCAATGGCTTTAACGATTAGAAAACTGGCGATTGCTGCAGCTGCATTATTGGTGGCATCGCCGGTATTCTCCCAGGTTCCGGTAGTGGACTTGTCTGCCAGCAGGGAGGAGCGTTCTTCATCCTCCGATGACATCAGCACCCAAGGGCCAAAGCTCGCCCGCAGTACCACTACAGGCTCCCGAACCAAGACCAATCCCCAGGCTGAACTCTACTACCAGATGCAGGTGCTACAGCAGGAAGTGCAATCATTGCGTGGCACAGTGGAAGAGATGCTTCACGAGATTAAACGTCTCAAGCAGCAGCGTACCGAGGATTACATGGACCTGGACAGGCGTATCACACGCTTAAGTGGCACGACGCCGTCGGCCGAAGCCGATGACGGCACTTCAGCCCGGGATGACTCTTCAGTATCCTCGATGCCCCGGGAGGCCAAAACCGGTGGCAATGAGCGCGATCGCTATCAGGCCAGTTTCGGGTTGGCGCGCAATGGTGATTACGGTGGTGCCAGTGCAGAATTCAAGCGACTGCTGCAAGACTACCCCAACGGCCAATACGCCCCTAATGCCAACTACTGGCTGGGCGAGATAGCACTGGTCCAAGGTGACCTGGAAGAGGCCCGCGAATGGTTTGTGGCACTGCTCGATGGCTACCCCAATTCCAGCAAAGTTTGGGATGGTCGCTACAAACTGGGGACTGTGTATCATCAGTTGGGAGATCAGCAGAAGGCCCGTGCCCTGCTTGAGCAGGTTGCAGCCAGTGATGCCAGGGCTTCAAATCTGGCGCAGAAATATCTCAAGGAAAACTTCCAATAATGGGACTGAAGCATCCAGCACCGCTGGTTTTTTGAACAGAAAAAGTCTATGATCCCGCGCCCGGATGGCATCTGCCCTTCGGGCGTTTTTGTGTTGGGTGTGTATGACCAGTCTGTCCAAAGAATCACTCAGAGTAAGTGAAATTTTTTACTCTCTCCAGGGGGAAGCCCGTGATAGTGGGTTGCCGACGGTATTTGTGCGCCTGACCGGCTGTCCGTTGCGCTGCACTTACTGCGACTCCGAATATGCTTTTTATGGCGGCGAGCGTATGGCCCTGCAACAGGTATTACTGCGCGTGCGAAGCCACCCGGCACACCATATCTGCGTGACCGGCGGTGAGCCCCTGGCCCAACCAAACTGTTTGCCACTACTGGAAGCCCTGTGCAATGAGGGCTATTCCGTAACCCTGGAAACCAGTGGTGCCATGCCGGTGGACAGTGTGGACAGCCGCGTTTCCAGGGTGGTTGATTTGAAGACTCCGGCATCTGGTGAGCAGCACCGCAATCGCATGGAAAACCTACAAGTGCTCACGCGACACGATCAGGTTAAATTCGTGATCTGTAACCGGGAAGACTATGGTTGGGCCAGGTTTACCCTTGACCAGTATCGTTTGTCAGAGCGTGTGGGTGAGGTGCTCTTCTCACCCAGCTATAAGCAACTGGGGGCGCGACAACTGGCGGAATGGATACTGGAGGATGGCCTTCCGGTGCGTTTGCAGATACAGCTGCACAAGTTACTGTGGGGAGACCTTCCGGGGGTTTGATCGGCCTGATGAATCGCGCGGTACTACTTGTGTATTGGTCAATGGAGAACAGATGACAGCAAAAAAAGCAGTAATTTTGCTATCCGGTGGCCTGGATTCCGCCACTGTGCTCGCGATGGCGCGCTCTGATGGCTATGAATGCTACGCTTTGGGTTTTAACTATGGTCAGCGCCACGCATCTGAACTACTGGCGGCCTCGCGGGTAGCAAAGAGCCTGGGCGCACGAGCGTACAAACTGGTTGAGTTGGATTTGCGTGCCATCGGTGGTTCTGCCCTGACCGATGACGCTATTGCTGTTCCCGAAGAGGAGACTGCAGGTATCCCGGTTACCTATGTGCCTGCGCGCAATACCGTGTTCCTTTCTATCGCTCTGGGTTGGGCTGAAGTTTTGGGGGCTCAGGATATTTTTGTGGGTGTTAACGCCGTGGATTATTCCGGTTATCCGGACTGCCGTCCTGCTTATATTGATGCCTATGAAAAGATGGCCAATCTGGCCACACGTGCGGGTGTAGAGGGCCGCAGATTATCCATCCTGGCACCATTGATGAGTATGAGCAAGGCGGATATCGTGCGTGAAGGTATACGTTTGGGGGTGGATTATAGCTTGACAGTATCCTGTTACCAGGCCCGTACCGATGGTGCAGCCTGTGGGCGCTGCGACAGCTGTCGCTTGCGCGCGGCGGGATTCGCCGGTGCGGGCCTTGAGGACCCGACAATCTATGCGCAGTGATGATCACTCGGCACTATTTTTCACATGAAATGCCTAACTTCTTAAATTTGTTGGTTTTTTTTAAATTGGGTATTGTCTTTTCACAGAAGATCCGTAAGATACGCGTCTCCTTGTGAGGAGACGCGAAAAGGGTCGTTAGCTCAGTTGGTAGAGCAGTTGGCTTTTAACCAATTGGTCGCTGGTTCGAGTCCAGCACGACCCACCAAATAAAGTGTTGAAAATCAAATACTTGCAAGAGCAGAAGAGCGGCATCAACTATGTTGATACCGCTCTTTTTCGTTAAAGTGTCAACGCGAATTCAGCAAATCCGGCTCTGAACCTTAGTTTTCTTTTTATCTGTATCAGGAATAAAGGTCAGTTTTGGTGGCTGGAGAGCCGATCTCGTAATGCCCGCAGGATGCTGAAAAGACCGAGCTGCATTTCCGGGCTAAGTTCGAGGGGGGTTCCTGGCGATAGCATCATGGATAGAAAGTCCAGCTGGCGGACAGCTTCATCCAGGCTTTCCATCAGTGATAAGTGCTCAGGGTCATGTCCGAAGCGGTGCTCGTCTTCATGCAGGAAACGGATAGTTTCACCGGTATCCGCATTCTTCATGTACAGACCTTCGCCATTATCGTAGTAGTGCAATAGCTGCTGCTGAGTGACCCACAGGATGTGGTCGTCGTGCTCGTTAAAGATGGGTTGGGATTTTTTGCGCTTGGCCATGATAGGCTTCTTTTGTTCATTTCTACATGATGGTTAGGGCGCCGAGAGGGTAGAAACCTGCAAAAGGATCAGGCCCGGTTGATTCCCCCGAAGGGTATTCTATTCCCCGGCCTCTCGGCATAACTCACAAATTTCGGGCACAAAAAAGCCGCTGTAACGGCAGCGGTTTATACCCGCCTTTTGTAAGAGGTTTCTACGCCTCAAGGCCGACTGTAGTAGCAGAATCGAGTGCAGTCAAGCTGTAATGAGCATCAAAGAGCAATAGAGGGCATTTAAAGGGGGTCGGTAGATTCTTACGAAACTATCCCACAGCAGCTATTGCACATCCTTTACACGGGTAAAACGCAAGCGCATCTTTTCGGGAGTGCTACGCAAAGGATCTTTTTCCACATAGCCTATTGTGACACCGTCCGTGCTCATCAAGGACATGATCCCGCCCTCGTCCAAGTATTTCAATTGTTTTTTGGTAAGCAATATCTCGTTACTGGTATCTAGGGCCTGTTAACACTAAATCTTGTATAATCGTGGGATGAAAATTTCTACACAAGAATTCAAAGTTATCAAAAAATTGCTGCCAATCCCGCGTGGCAACGTAAAAACATCTAATTTAGAAGTGCTAAACGCGATTCTCTATGTTGCCGAACATGGATGTAAGTGGCGCGGTCTTCCGCAGCGCTTTGGTCGTTGGCACAGCATTTATATGCGGGCGAATCGATGGGCCAAGCAGGGCGTATTGGATCGAGTGTTTCTCGCACTACAGGAAAATGATGTGATCAATATTCAAGTGGATCATGTATCTCTCGATTCTACCGCTGTAAAGGTGCATCCAGACGGCACAGGTGCGTTAAAAAAACGGTCCTCAATCTATCGGCAAATCACGAGGAGGCTGGACCACCAAAATTCACATGGTCGCAGTGGGTCCCAACCAGGCCGTGGCTTTTTCCCTTTCTCCAGGGCAAGCAGGTGATGCACCTGAAGGCCGAAAGTTGCTGAAAAGCCCAGAGAACTGCGGTTGGGGGGCACTAAAGTGATCATGGACAAAGCCTATGAGGGCGATGAAACCAGACAGTTGGTATTTGATCTTGGCATGGAACCCGTAGTGCCACCCAAAAGTAACCGACTAAGCGTTTGGGATTATGACCGAGAAGTGTACAAAAAACGAAATGAAGTAGAGAGATTGTTCCGACGGCTCAAGGGTTTCAGAAGAATTTTCTCTCGCTTTGACAAACTGGATGTGATTTTCAAGTTCTTTGTTCACTTCGCACTGATTATCGATACACTAATTAGTGTGAACAGGCCCTAGTAGCCATGGTTTATACTGCTCTATCTGATTAAGGGAATAATGCCGCCATCAAGGCGCCTAGTTGGTGCGCTCTCTGCAATAATAAAAGCAAAAAGGCATGCGTAAAAGCGTTTGAAAAATAGGGCGTCCGATGGAAGGTCGAGTACCCGTCAGAGGCCGCTAGTTTAGCTTGTCCTCGATGATTCGCACAAATGCTAAGGGCTGCACCGTCAACAAAGGCCAAGGAAGACCTTTGTCAAATCAGAGCTTACGGCACATGCCCGCAAACCCTGCACATAAAACAAAAGTATTAACATACTTCATTTGCGGCTTCAAGGGGGAGGATTACCTCTCGTTTAATGTCCCTCGGAAAAGCCACAACTATAGTTGTGTTCCTATGGAAAGCAACCAATAACAGGGTCAGTAAAACAGTCTGAAAAAGGAAAGCCGGGAGCACAAAAGTAGAAACCGGTAGAGTCGTCATATAAACATTTGTGCTCACGTAAAATAGGTCCTCGTTGCAGAGTTTTGGCTGTTTCCATTATAGATCTGTCTAATTCTGACGCTATCATTATGCCGGGTAGGAATGGAGTGAGGGCTTGGGCGCCAAATAATGCAAGTATACTATAAACCTCTGTAGCTGTAGGTCCATAGCTAAGCGCATCATAATTAAATGAAGCTAGGCCTTTATTGGTAAAAACCAAACTGTTAATAAATATTTCTCTCTCTACTTCCGATAGGGCAACCAAGGGAGTATTTTCTATCGGCGCACTAGCTAAATAGGTTTGTAAGTCTACTTGGTTTTTTATTGGGGCTAGCAGTAGATTCGTAGCTTTATTTTCTTTCCAGGCTTCTTCCTTATATTGCAGTTTTACATTGTCTTCAGAAAGTGCTTGTTGAAAAAATAAAATTAATAGAAGTGCAGTTATTGTACCAATTAATTTTTGTGGTTTCATGGGGGTTCCTTTTATTAATTAAATTATATTTGATATCCTTAAAGACTAATGAGTCTTTTATATTATATCCTATTATTATGCGGAAATATATTTTTTACGAGTTTTAGCTAAGCCCATTACTAGGGTCTGTTCACACTAATTAATGTATCGATAATCAATGCGAAGTGTACAAAAAACGAAATGAAGTAGAGAGATTGTTCCGACGGCTCAAGGGTTTCAGGAGGGTATTCTCTCGTTTTGACAAACTAGATGTGATTTTCAATTTCTTTGTTCACTTCGCACTGATTCCAGTCTTCACTCCAATCGAACTGGAATGCCTCTCCGGGCACAAATCGCAGCGGCACATACGCCTGCTTGCCAGCAGT
>NZ_JAVAMR010000047.1:0-24556 GCF_030731025.1 Microbulbifer sp. 2205BS26-8
ATAACCACCTCTAGACACGGTTCTTATTCTGTACCGATATACGGCTGAGTCTTGTCCGGATAAATTGACAGTAATACTCCCAAAAGAACCATGACTATAAATATACCCATCATAATGGGAATAACTGCCGCCATCCCTACTCTGGAAAATAGATACATCCCTAATACACTGATCAGGCAATAACTTAAACGTCAGTGCATAGCTTCCATCTGCATCCGAGGTTGGCAAGGTGACGCCAGACACTGGTGTCGGCGGATTCGATCTGCACCATTCATCTGACGGAGGTAAAGGCATCGCAGCAAAAACCGCATTTGAAAGCATCAATAATACAATAAGGAAAAGGCGCATCCTGGTCCCACCCCTATTTTAGGTCATCTACTTATTATTCGGGAAACTCTCACAAGCCCGGCCAGCGGCTTTTATTGTTCGTGGTGAAAGTGAAGGTTTTGTGTAGACTGTTTATCTTATTTAATAGTTGTATTTTTGATAAACTTACCAACACTTGTTCTTAATAAAATTCAGGCTTTTAACAAGACCGCGGCCGATTCTTTATAGTAATGACACGGGTACAGTTTGTCAGCAGGGCTGTAATGGGCTGTAATGGGCTGTAATCGTTGCCATAAACACCAATGCTGCAGGGAAACTGGCAGCAGCGCGTAAAGTGATTGAGGAGGCTGGCAAAATGGCGCAAGGGCAGTGGAGGGGCCGGATCGATACAACTTAAGTGTGGGAAATTGAACGGGGGAAGCCGCCGGGAATAACACGAACCTGCATCAGGGTGGCGGTGTGTGTGTCTGATATATGCGGCCGAAATCTGTGCTGCAGAGTGACCTCCTGGAAAGTGGCCACGCGGGTAGTGATGTTGAATCAAACAGCGGATTGCCGCGAGCCGGCGCTTGGGTGACCTGTGCAGGGTCCGCGCTCCCGATTTATTGTTTTGGCTGCAACAGCCGCTCAATCGCTCTGGTGGCGGCGGCAAAGCCAAAGGCACCAGTGACCATAGTGGCGGCACCAAAGCCGCTGCTGCAGTCCAGTTTAACCCCGCCTTGCATGGCACTTTTTTGCCGGCAAACCTGGCCATCCGGTTTTGGATAGACCATGGCTTCCCTGGAATAGATGGCATCAACACCAAACTGGCGTTTGCGATTTTTCTGGAAGTTGTGGAAGCGGTAGAGGTGCTGGCGCACTTTCGCCAGCATGGGGTCATTGATCGTGCGGCCCAGATCGGTGCACTCAATGGCCAGGGGAGAGCGTTTACCGCCCGCGGACCCAACAGTGACCAGGCGCAGTTTGCGCGCCTTGCAGTAGGCCACCAATGCCGCTTTTACCCGCGCACTGTCAATGGCATCAATGACAATATCTAGGGGTGTTTTATCCGGATTGATCAGTTCAGCCAGGTTGTCTGGTGTAATAAAGTCCTCTGCGGCAGCTACCCGCAGCTCGGGGTTGATCTGCTTGAGCCGCGCCGATATCACTGCAATTTTGCTGTGGCCGATGGTGTCTGCCAGGGCGTGGCACTGGCGGTTGGTGTTGGTGATACAGACGTCATCGAGGTCAATCAGTGTCAGGGTGCCCACGCCGCTGCGGGCCAGTGCTTCTGCCGCCCAGCTTCCCACACCGCCAATACCGATCACTACCATGTGGGCCCCGTGTAATCTTTCCAGGGCGCGGTTGCCATACAGGCGGGCGATGCCGCCAAAGCGTTGCAGGTATTGTTCAGACAGGCCCATTGGGGTTTTCTTCCGATACGTCTTCCAGAAAGCGGTGTTTGTCCTTCGCCGAAGGCAGCAGGCAGTGCTTGCGCCGGCCGAACCAGCGATAGCGGTTGCGTGCCACCAGGTCATAGAACAGGTCCCGCAGGGGACGCGGAATGTAACGCAAAAGTGCCAGAAAATGCCAGGGGCCCTCTAATCGGGCAGCGATGCGCAGGGCGGCGTCGCTCTTGTGGTACTGGTGAAAGACATTCCCCTTGCGCTCCAGCAGGATCATGGTTTCAAAGGTGTGGAGCGGCAGGCCCAGCTGCCTGAGATAGAACTGCCCCGCGGGTGACTGGAGCCGGCACAAAGTGAAATGGCAGTGCTTGTCGTGTTTCAGTAACAACTGGCTCCAGCCGTTACACAGGTGGCAGAGGCTGTCAAAGAGAACAATGTGGTCGGGGGGAGCGGGGTGCATACCAGGGCCGGGTAGGGGTAGATCGAGTGGTTTGAATCGGAGTCAGTACCGTTTTAACAGGTCAGTGTACATCGCCGTGGTCAATTTCTTCTGTGGTGGCCTGGCGTACAGAGACCACCTCAATCTCGAAGTGCAGTTCAACGCCGGCCAGGGGGTGATTGCCGTTGATGGTGATCTCGTCACCATCAATGTCAATGATTTCCACCTCCATGGGTTGGCCATGGGTGTTCTCGGCGTGAAATGCCATGCCCACGTCCAGCTCTTCAATATGGTCGAAAGCGCTGCGCGGCATAATCTGGATCAATTCCGGTTTTTGCTGGCCATAACCCTCTTCCGGGGCAATAACGGCGGAGAAGGTATCCCCCGGAGCTTTTTCCAGCATTGCCTTTTCAAGGCCGGGAACGATATTACCCGCCCCCTGCAGATATCTGAGCGGATCGCTATTGGCTGAAGAATCAATCACCGATCCGTCGGCATCTTTCAGGGTGTAGTGAATCTCCACGACAGTGTGATTGGCAACTTTCATAAATCGTCTCGGGTGGCAACGCTGGATCAGTCAGAGGAAACTTGTTAACTAAGCCTAGCCCACCAGAGTACGATAAAAAGGGACATCGGTACACTTTGACTGACCCCTGGCCCGAGAAAGCCGGCGTGCCCCGAGCACTTTTTTGACAGCCCGTGTCAATGCGCCTTATGGATTTCTGGAGCATCGGGGATTGGCCCTGTCGCCCTTCTACTGGTTAAAACAATCCCCGGTCAGGTAAGGGGCCGGGTTGCAGTGTGTTACTACTGCCCAGTTGCTGCCGGGAAAGCGGCGTATTTTCTGCGCGGATATTTCCAGGCCAGAAAACCGATGGGTGGTGAGTAGCGAATGGGGTTACCGGTTACCGCAATCACCGGGAAAGCGCGCCCTGGCGAAGGTGGGCGGTGCCCCAATCCAATAGCCCCGTGGTCTGGCGATGGCGGTTGTGCCTCTTCCATCGCTGACAAAATCATAAGTCCGGAGAGAATCGGGGGGTTATTGTAGGTCGGATTACGGGATTGCCCACAGATATCAACCGTTGTGTCATCACAAAAAAGGGGGCCTATCGCCCCCTGCTGTGATGTTTTTGGTCAAGCGGCAAGTGCCTGGCATTCACCCCGCTTGTGGATATCCTATCCGGGGATTCTGCTGGCAGCCCGGCCTCAGATCGTACTTAAGCACCCGACGCTGTTGGCCCAGGAGATGATGGCGTTTTCGGACGATACGCCGAACCTGTTGAGTATTCCGGTGCAGCCGCCGATACCTGAACACATGATCGCGCAGTCGCCCTGGCCGTTGCAGTGGTTCGCACTCCAGTTGTGGCCGAGTTCGTGGGCTGTGAGCGCGACACGGGAGGCGAAGTTGCCGCTAAACCTTGATTGAGACACCCCGTAGCCGACATTGAAACTGCACACCCCGTTCAGATAGGCAATTCCGATTACGCTGCCGGCGAGATTCTTGCCGGTCATCAGGTGGGCAACATCGCGCGGTACTCCGGCCTGGTTGGTTCTCCACTCATTTCGGAACTGGGAGAGCAGGCCGCTTGGATTAGTTGATGAGTAGGGATCGGCACCGGTGCGCACGATGATTCTGCCGATAGCATAGACGATGTCGGTTTCATTCAGGTAGATTAACTCCACCGCATTCATGGTGCTCTCGATATCTGCAATGGTGGCGGATACCGAGCTCCCGTTCAGGTTGTAGTACTCGGTATCGGCATCGAACGCGACATCCGCCTCACGGGTGACCAGGCTCTGTTGCAGTGTACTGGATACCCCATGCAGCATATGCTCGAAAGGGGCTTCATCGGCGCCGCAGGTCCAATCCCCGGGCAGGATATCACTGGTGCGGTACACCACATGCAAATTGGGCACGATACCGGGTGTGGCGTCCGATAGCGGCTGTACGGCCCAGATTTCGTCGGGCATCTGAATCCAGGCCCTGAGCTGGCCCCCCTCGCTTACCGACGCGGCAACCCTGGCGTCCTTCATACCTGTCAGGCTGCCCTGGTAGGTGCGTATGGGCGGTGCCTTGACCTCGCGTTTCACACCGTCTCCATCAATGGTGTATACCACTAGGTTGGGGCTGCGCACTGAGTGGGGGGACAGCGACATCTGTACCGGCCTGCCGTCCAGAGTAAGATCTACATGGATATCTGTCACGGCACCCAAGCGGGCATCCGCAGAAGTATCGGTCGCAATGCGCTGAACGCTGTACTGATTGAGGTTCAGATTGACATTCAGGGCATCCGCCACCGCTGCTTCGAGCTCAGCCTGTACATTTTGCTCGAGTGTGGTTTTTGCATGGATGATACTGCTGAAAGCGCAGAGTGCCATCAAGGTGATACATCCTGTTTTTCTTATATATTTCTTCAGCATTTTATTTTTCTCCATATTCTTTAGCATTGGTTTTTTTACAACATTCTTTTGCCTCTTTTTCGATAGTGCTGACTAGCGGACCAATGGCGCAAGGGTCTACACGACCGGTGACTCCACGATCAAGTACGCAAGATAATTCCGGGTCTTATCCTGATGATTGTGTCGTTTCTGCTGCTGTAACTGCGCGGGACACTTGGAGCCATCGTGGTGTGCGGGCCGGTATTAAAGGCATCACCCCGCCAGGGTAGGGCGCTTGGGGCTGGCCACTGTAAGTGGAAAATGTAACAGCGCCGTTTCCTTGCCATCGACTACCAAGTCGATACTCTGTTACTACTTTTTAATTTTGATGTCAAGCGTTGGCCTAAAAACCCAATGGGCTGTCGGGTGAATGATTATTTGAAAGACAAACCGGTGCTAAAAATGCTGATGCCGGCATCGTCAGACTGACTGGTGATGAGCTTGATCAGATAACCGAGGCAATCGAGCATGACCTCGCCGATTTTGACAACTCAGGGAGTACATAAAAGACACCGGTTGTTTTTAAACTGGCATTTGAGGACTCGGCCATAATAGTGCCTGGCTGTTTTTATCGCAATGGATTATCCGGATGTGCTCTCAGGAGCGGGTTTTGCTCCCAGGAGAACAAGATCCCGAGCATCCGGAGGGTTTGAGTTTGGCTACCGGTTAAACCGCTCTTTGCGATGCGAAGGAGCGGGGGTGTTGGCCCCCATTAATGCAAGGTATTTGGTGGCAAATCTGATGCAGATGATTCAGAAACCGGCATATACACAATAGACCAGTGACAGATACAATTCCCCCTTTTTAGGTTGAATCCTCTTACTGTGTATCCCGGTCCGGGGTGCAGGCAGACGGTTTTGCAGCGAATGATACATGAGTATTAGGGAAGCAACGAAGGAATACTGGGAATTGATATGGCCGATCTTCCATGAAATAACCAAAGCTGGTAAAACTTATGCTTATGAAATGGATACAACCAAGGCAGAAGCTGAAAAAATCTGGTTGGAAACTCTACGTAAAACTTTTGTCTTTGAAGAAGATGAAATAATTCTTGATACCTATTATCTAAAAATCAACCAGGCTGGCCCAGGCAAACATGTCTGTAACTGTGGTTATATGGTTTCTGCGTCCGCTCGGGGCAGAGAACTTGCCACCACAATGTGTCAGCACTCGCAAAACATGGCATTGGGACTTGGTTACAAGGCGATGCAATTCAATCTTGTTGCCTCCAGTAATGCGGGTGCTGTCCACTTTTGGTGTAAGCCTGACTTTGATATCGTAGGCCGACTACCTAAACCATTCAACCATCCCACAAAAGGGTATGTTGATGCCCTGGTGCTGTTTAAATGACTGGCAGATTGTTGAAAGCTGAAAACCTGGCCAGCCCACTTTCCTGATCTACTTTTATTGATAAAAACGCGCCTTTCGCTGGTACCCGGCAGTGTCCTGGAGGCTGTGCCTTTACAGGGAATTTGGGCGGTGAAGACACCCATAGCAATGTGAGTTTGGGGTAAAGGCCTGCCCTGGCGCCCCGGTCGTGCTCTGTGCAGGGATTGGTGCTTGGGTTTGTACAGGCGCAGTGATTGTATTTGGTTGTTTTTTATGCAAGAAAAGGGAGGGAGGGGAATTGGACTGTTGAGCGGGGTGGGGCTTGCAGGTACTATCCGCGAAGAGGTTGGGATTTTTGTTTGTAGGTTGGTAGTATAGCGCACAAATCACTTGTTTTTCACTCTAAATCAAATAGTTACAATTTATCTCAGCACCATTTGGTTGGTCGCACCTCTAGCATCCCAGGCCCCAGGAAAAGCTTTACCGGTATCATTATGCAAAAGGAAACTTCCAACTCTCGCTCTGTAGTCGTATTGGGCGGCGGCAGTTTCGGGACTGCGATTGCCAATATCGTAGCGGGAAATGGCCACGACACCCGTCAGTGGATGCGGGATTCCGTACGAGCGGAAGCCTGCCGGGAGGCCCGCGAAAATGAAAAATATTTACCTGGCGTACCCTTGCACCCGGAGCTTTGTATCAACAGTAACCTGCAAGAGGCGGTGCAGGGCTGCGATATTGTCTTTATCGCTATTCCCAGTGGGTCTTTTCGCACAGTAGTGCGGCGCCTGGCGCCGATGCTGAAACCGGGCACCATGTTGATTTCCACCACCAAGGGCATCGAGCACGATCACTTCCACCTGATGAGCGAAATTCTTCGCGAGGAAACTGCCGGGATGCGCGTAGGCGTGCTGAGCGGTCCCAATTTTGCCAAGGAAATTGTCGAAGGCCACTACACCGCAACTGTGATTGCCAGTGAGGACGAGAAACTGTGCCGCGATATCCAGGCCGCGCTGCACTCCGAGACGTTTCGCGTCTACTCCAGTCAAGATGTTTATGGGGTTGAACTGGCCGGGGCCTTGAAAAATATCTATGCGATCATCACCGGCATGGCGGCGGCGCTGGATCGCGGGCAGAACACCATCAGCCTGCTGATCACCCGCTCTCTTGCCGAGATGATGCGATTTGCCGAAGCCATGGGAGCAGATCCTATGACATTAATCGGTCTCGCCGGTGTCGGTGATCTGATACTCACCTGTTCTTCAAACCTGAGCCGCAATTATCGCGTTGGCTATCTGGTGGGTAAGGGCAAATCCCTGGATCGCGCTGTCGCAGAAATCGGTCAGGTCGCCGAAGGTGTGAATACCATTCGCCTGATAAAAAAGAAAGCAGAAGAAATGGGCGTCTATATGCCCTTGGTTTCCGCAATTTACGCCATATTATTTGAACAGCGGCCGATCCCGGAAGTTATTCGTCTTTTAATGTCGGGCGTGCAAACATTTGATGTGGCCTATTCGGCCAAACCCTAACGGAAGCCTCTCTATGAAAAACGATGAACTCAAGCGCAATCTGACCTCTGGCAGCCAATGGGTGCGCCTGCTGTACATGGTGCTGTTTGCCATCTGTCTGGAAATTGCCGGATTTGTATTGCTGGCGGTGGTGGTATTGCAATTTCTTTTTTCGATTATCAACGGCAGCGCCAACGATAATCTGCGCCGCCTTGGTGATCAGCTCGCCTCCTACGTCTACCAGGCAATCCAGTTTTTAATTTACAATACCGAGGAAAAACCCTTCCCGTTTTCCGAATGGCCGGAGTCCGATGTGGAAGATCTCTCCGGTTATGAGGGTGCCGAAGAAGTTTCCGCAGAGGTGGTTTCCAAAAAAGGCAAAGGTGGCACTGCAAAGAAGGCCGCGCGGACAGAGGAGGAGGCGGAGGATGCTATTATCCTTGGCACCGACGAGTCTGTGAAGCAGCCCAAGTCCGGGTTGGCAAAAGACCGTGCGGATGAACCCCCGGCTGCCAAATCCGATGAACCGGGTGAATCCGGTGAGCGTGCCGGTAAGGCCTGACCCCTGATTAACCCGGTTAAAGGAAGTGCTTATGCAGCTCTTCATCCTGCGCCACGGCAAGGCCGAGCCCCAGCTTGGCAACGATGCTGAGCGCGCTTTGACGGAGTCTGGACGCCTTCAGGTTGCACAGGTGTGTGAGCAGCGCGCAGAGGAGTTGTCTGCCGTGCGCGCTCTCTGGGCTAGCCCCTTTGTGCGCACCCAGCAGACCGCCGGGATAGTTTCTACGCATTTGGGGTTGCCTGTGCTTACCGAGCTCCTGCTTATTGGCGATACCAATCCCCAAGAACTCCTTGATAAGCTGCAGGAACAGGCTCGGGAGACCTTTCCCATCCTCCTGGTCAGCCACCAGCCCCTGGTGGGTAAGCTGCTTAACGGTCTCTGCTGCTGCGGCGACCAATACCCTTTCGGCACGGCCAGTCTCGCTTGTATCAGTGCCGAGGTCTGGGCTTACGGCTGTGCTGAGCTGGATTGGCTGCAACACACCGGATAATCACCATCCTGTTTTCCCGGCGGCAGGTTGACCAGGCCGTGTAAGTGCATATTGCATCGAAATTCCTGTCTCGCTGGTGCTAAGAGTCATTGCAGGAAGCTGCGGCCAACTGCACCATAAGTGTCTTTGACAAGTGGAAATAGGCCCGATGGGATCAGCGGTTATAAAGCAAACCGGGTACAGCGATGTGCATCTTGAGTTCGACAGCAAGGCCATTGCCGGGCGCCGGTGGGGGAGTGTTGCGGGGGAACCGGTATTGGCTCTGCACGGCTGGCTGGATAACTGCGCAAGCTTCGACCGCCTGGCACCAATGCTGAAAGGGGTCAACCTGGTTGCCTTGGATATGGCCGGGCACGGTCGCAGCTATCACCGCTCTCCCCATGCCAATTACAATATCTGGGAGGAGACCGAGGATATTCTCGGTGCTGTCGAAGCCTTGGGCTGGCGCAGGTTCTCGCTGCTCGCGCACTCCCGCGGCGCTATTGCGGGTATGATTGCCGCCGGTGCCTTTCCCGGCCGGGTAAAACGTCTCGCACTGATCGACGGTTTGGTGCCGCCCTCAGCGGAGGATGCCCAGGCACCGGATATCCTCGCCAGGGCCATCGCCCAGCGCGCCCGTTACACTAGGATGCGCAAAGCGCCGGTTTACCAGACTTTTACGCAGGCAGTTGAAGCCCGGATGAACGGTATGTTTCCTTTGTCGGCATGGGCCGCACGTGTGCTTACCGAGCGGGGTGTCCGCCCTGTTGTAGGCGGCTTTACCTGGAGCAACGACCCGCGCCTGATGGCCACCTCCACTGCCAAGCTCAACGGGGCCCAGATACGGGCGTTTATGTCCCGACTCAATATGCCGGTGCGCTTGGTGCTGGCGGAAGGGGGGATTGAGGGTATGATCGAGCGGCTGCGTCCGGTGCTGAAAGGATATGAAAATATCGCAGTGCAGGTGATGGCTGGCAGTCACCACCTGCATATGGAGAGCGGTGCGGAGGGGATTGCGGCGTGGTTTGGTCCTTTCCTGCGCGGCGAGGCCGATCCCGTGGCCTAGAAGGGCACCCGTTTCGAGTAGCAGCTGGCATCCATTTCGCGCACTTCCACCGAGACGGCAGGGACGCCATCGGCAAACTGGCACAGGCAATTGAACACCGCCGAACTCAGTGCCTCCCGCTCCCTGGCGCTGCGCCCCTGCAGCATGCGAATCTCTGCATGGATAAAACTGTCTCCCTGGTCACCGGCGATAAACTGATCGTAGGCACTGGCGCGGGTCTTGATGGTGTGGGAGGCGAAC
Organism: Microbulbifer sp. 2205BS26-8; assembly: GCF_030731025.1. Classification (NCBI taxonomy): domain Bacteria; kingdom Pseudomonadati; phylum Pseudomonadota; class Gammaproteobacteria; order Cellvibrionales; family Microbulbiferaceae; genus Microbulbifer; species Microbulbifer sp. 2205BS26-8. Next base: position 9,762 of record NZ_JAVAMR010000047.1, read on the forward strand.
AGCCCGGAGCGGTTCATCGCCTCCTGCGCCGAGCTGACCAGGGCGGCAACGGAAATCCTGTCTTCCAGATTTTTTGCGTACTCTATGATCAGGTGAGGCATGGCGATTCACTCTGTAAACACGGGTGACCGGCAACGCTTCTGGGCCGATCCGGTTACTGGCGGATCAGCGAGAGAAATTCGTTGCGTGTGGCCTGGTTGCTGCGGAAAATGCCCAGCATGGCCGATGTCTTCATCAAGGAGTTCTGCTTTTCCACGCCGCGCATCATCATGCACATATGCTGGGCCTCTATGATAACACCAACGCCGGCGGCACCGGTGACGCTTTGCAGGGTCTCGGCGATCTCAACGGTGAGCTGCTCCTGGATCTGCAGGCGGCGGGCGAACATATCGACGATGCGCGCTACTTTGGACAGGCCTACAACCTTGCCATTGGGAATATAGGCTACATGGGCGCGACCGATAAACGGCAGCAGGTGGTGCTCACACAGGGAGTAGAGTTCGATATCCTTGACCAGTACCATCTCGCTGCAGTCGGAGGGGAAGAGTGCACCGTTAACCACGTTTTCCAGGGTCTGCTTGTAACCGCGGGTCAGGTATTCCATGGCCTTGGCGGCCCGCTCCGGGGTATCTTTGAGTCCGGGGCGTTGCGGATCTTCACCGATTGCTTCAATAATTTGCGCGTAGTGCTTGTTCATGCTGCTCTTTCCAACATCTCGGCCCGAAGGACGGATGCGCTACCCTAAGGGTTTGCAACCCGAGAGTAAAGATGATCCTCGCGAAACCCGATCAGAGCCACAGCAATTCAGGATAGATCCCATGATAGAAAGGCGCGAAACCAACCTGCGCGAATTGACCACGGTACTGGACTATATTCGCTGGGGTACCAGCCGCTTTCACGAGGCCGGCCTCTGTTTTGGCCACGGTACCGACAATGCCTGGGATGAAGCGGTATTGCTGGTTACCCATGCCCTGCATCTACCCCCCTACAGCAAACCGGAAATACTGCAGGCCCGCCTGACCGCCGAGGAGCGCCGCGAGGTGCTCTCCCTGCTGGAGCGGCGTTTCACCGAACGGATGCCCGCTGCTTATCTCACCCGTGAGGCCCACTTCTGCGATATGACCTTCTACGTGGATGAGCGGGTGCTGGTGCCCCGTTCGCCCATCGCAGAACTGATACGTCGCGGCTTTGAGCCCTGGCTCAAGGTGGAGCCCCTGGCGATACTGGATTTGTGCTGTGGCAGCGGCTGTATCGGAATCGCCTGCGCCGAGGCCTTTGCAGAGTCGCGGGTGGACCTCAGCGACATCTCGGCGGGTGCGATCGAGGTGGCACAGATCAATATCAACCGCCACCACCTGAATGAGCGGGTGCGCGCGCTGCAATCGGATCTTTTTGATAACCTGCAAGGCTTCAGCTATGAGCTGATTGTGTGCAATCCGCCGTATGTGAGCGCAGGGGATTTGGCCGAGATGCCCGATGAATACCGGTTAGAGCCGGAAATCGCCCTGGGTTCGGGGGAGGACGGTCTGGATTTCACCCGCCGCCTGCTGCGCCAGGCTGCCGCGCATCTACAACCGGAAGGACTGCTGGTCTGCGAGGTGGGCAACAGTTGGGAAGCGCTCGAGCAGGCGTTTCCAGAAGTGCCGTTTTTGTGGCCGGAGTTTGACAACGGCGGGCACGGCGTGTTTGTGATCAGTCGTGAGGAGCTGCTTGCCTACCAGCGCTTCTTTGACCCTGAGTAAGTGATTTTGTGATTCCGATGAAATCGGTTGCCGGGTTACTCACCGGTAATGATTGTGCGCAGTGTCTGTGCTTTTTGTCGGGCACCACTCGCGCGGGCGGGGGACACTTTTCTATAATGTGCGGCCACCTTTGGAGCCTACCCTAATTCCATCAATAACGAGCTGGAAAAGTCGCTTATGTCGGGCAATACCTTTGGCAAGCTGTTCTGTGTGACCACTTTTGGCGAAAGTCACGGCCCCGCTCTGGGCTGTATCGTCGATGGCTGCCCACCGGGGCTGGAGATCCATGCGGAGGACATTCAAAGGGAACTGGATCGCCGCAGGCCCGGCACCTCCCGCTATACCACCCAGCGCCGTGAGCCGGATCAAGTGCAGATACTCTCCGGTGTGTTCGAGGGCAAAACCACCGGGACGCCCATCGGCCTGTTGATTGAAAACACCGACCAGCGCTCAAAAGATTACAGCAGTATTGCCCAACAGGTGCGCCCGGCCCATGCCGACTATACCTACTGGCAGAAGTATGGTGTGCGCGACTATCGTGGTGGTGGCCGCTCCTCTGCGCGGGAGACTGCCATGCGCGTTGCCGCCGGCGCAATTGCGAAAAAATGGCTGAAACAGAAATACGGCATTCTGGTGCGCGGTTACCTGTCCCAACTGGGGCCCATTAAGGTGCAAAAGCTGGATTGGGATCAGGTTGAACAAAACCCCTTTTTCTGCCCGGATGCAGATCGCGTAGAGGAGATGGAGCGCTATATGCAGGCCCTGATCAAAGAGGGCAACTCCATCGGTGCACGGATTTCCCTTCATGCCAGCGGTGTGCCCGCGGGTCTGGGCGAGCCCGTATTTGATCGCCTGGATGCGGATCTGGCCTGTGGCCTGATGAGTATCAATGCAGTGAAAGGGGTGGAAATCGGTGCGGGTTTTGCCTGTGTAGAGCAGAAGGGCACCGAGCACCGGGATGAAATCACCCCTGAGGATGGCTTCCTGTCAAATAATGCCGGCGGCATTTTGGGAGGTATTTCCAGTGGCCAGGATATTGTTGCCCATATTGCCCTGAAACCCACCTCGAGCCTGCGGATTCCAGGCCGCAGCATCGACCGCTCCGGCAATGCCATCGAAGTGGTGACCAAAGGGCGCCACGATCCCTGTGTGGGCATTCGTGCAACGCCGATAGCCGAAGCGATGATGGCCCTGGTGCTGATGGACCACGCCCTGCGTCAGCGGGGCCAGAATGGGGATGTGGTGCCGGGTTAGTCCGGGAGCCGGCTTGTATGATCCGCCACCGCACAAGCTGTAATCAAAATGTCGCGGGCGGTGCGGTTTATTCGCACCCTGCAAGCGCTGTAAAGGTCATCAAAGTCACCCGCGTAAAGTGCGGCTTTTACTCGGTGGTTGATAAAAAAGACCTTACAGGAAACGGAGAGGATTTTTACGCTAAGATAAAAATTCGACAGTAAATTCATTGGCAACTTGCATTCCCCCGTTGTCCTTAAAATATATATACAATAAAGTTATTGCGCTGCCTGTTTGAGTTATAACTCAGCCTGTTGCTCAAAATGGATTGACAAGATCGCGTATCGGGTTGATTGGTTGTCGCAAAACCAAACAATCAACTAAGAGAGCGCGCCACTATGGATAAGAGTAACGTTATTGAGCTGGCCTGAGACGCCGGAAACATGCAGGTCCCCAGAAAGCGCTTGAGGCAAAATTCAATAATGCTGATTCAGCAGACGGCCCACTAACCCCTGAACACCAGGTTTGATAATAACTCTGTGTGCTTGCCCGGTTTTTGCATGAGTTGTGCAGTGTGCAAACAAGTATTCCTGGTTTACAGTCTCCATAAGGGAGAATACGATGCGTATTGATAATCTACCTATCGGTATAATAGGTTTAGCTCTTCTGTTCCTTACAAGCCATGCATTCAGCCATGGCTATTTAGAAAGCCCCCCTTCGCGACAGAAACACTGTGGCGTAGATGTAAAACCTGACAACCCCTCCAGTGAAAAATGTGATGCGCCCTTTGCCAACTATTTGGCTTCAGGAGGGCAAAACTCACACTGGTACAGCTTTATGAGTGTTCTCGCCCACAATCAAGGGCGTAAAGTTGTTAAAACAACGCAGCATGTTTGTGGATTTGATAGTGAAACCTGGAATCCTGTCCCTACCCCCAATCCTGTGCCTACGCCCTATGATACAGCGGCCAATTGGCCGACCACATCCATCACGTCCGGGGAAGAAAGGTTTGTATGGGATATAACTTACGGGCCCCATTTCACCGATACAGAAGAATTCGTGTTTTATATTACAAAACCGGATTTTATATTTGACGCTACTCGTGCACTAAACTGGAATGATTTTGAAGCGTTGCCTTTTTGTGATGAGCAGATGATTCCCGGTGATTTTAACAGTAACCCCAATATCACCGCGGATTACATTGAAAACCATATCAGTATTCACTGCAATATACCGAACCGTTCCGGTCGTCATGTCATATTTGCGGAGTGGGGAAGAAATGAGTGGACCTACGAGCGATTTTTTAGTTGCATAGATGTGACATTTGAAGAAAACGCTGTTGATAACCGGCCGGTAAAAAGTGCCGACAGCACGGATGCGTATGACTCTGAGGCCGGCAGTCAATAAAATGTCTGTATCGGAAAACTGTCAATCCCTTGCTGCATAAGCCAAGTTGAAAAGGGTGGCGCCCTGCACCTCAGTTTTGAGGGTATTATCCCGCAACTGAGGTGTGCGCTGGCAATAGCCACTCTCCTTTTTGTCTCTTGTTACGTCGTCGGTGTATCAGGACGCCAACCTTTGCACCATACTGATCATAACCCCGGCGGCAACAGCAGAGCCAATCACACCGGCTACGTTCGGGCCCATGGCGTGCATCAGCAGGAAGTTGTGGGGGTTGGCTTCCAGGCCCACCTTGTTGGATACCCGCGCAGCCATGGGTACAGCGGATACACCAGCGGAACCAATCAGCGGGTTGACCTTGTGTTTGCTGAACAGGTTAAGCAGCTTGGCCATCAGTACGCCGGAGGCGGTTCCGATGGCGAAAGCCACAATTCCCAGGGTGAGGATACCGAGGGTTTTCGGGTCCAGAAACTTGTCTGCGACGAGCTTGGAGCCCACAGACAGGCCGAGGAATATGGTGGTGATGTTGATCAACGCATTTTGGGCGGTGTCGGAGAGCCGAGCCACCACGCCGCATTCGCGCATTAGGTTACCGAAACAGAACATGCCCAGAAGCGGGGCGGCGGCCGGCAGGAACAGGGCCACCAGCATCAGCAACAACAGAGGGAAGGTGATTTTTTCCCGTTTACTCACATGGCGCAGCTGTACCATTTCGATTTTACGTTCCCGCTCGGTAGTGAGCGCGCGCATAATCGGCGGCTGGATCATAGGCACCAGCGCCATATAGGAGTAAGCTGCCACGGCGATGGCCCCGAGTAGATCGGGTGCCAACAGGCTGGATACATAAATCGCTGTGGGGCCGTCGGCGCCGCCGATAATACCAATTGCTGCGGCATCGGCGAGGGTGAAATCCATAATGCCGGCTACCGATAAACCAACGGCACCAAGCACTGTGGCGAAAATACCAAATTGTGCTGCGGCGCCCAAAAACAAGGTGCGCGGATTGGCGAGCAGCGGGCCGAAATCCGTCATGGCACCGACCCCCATAAAGATCACCAAAGGCGCGACTGTAGAGGCTATGGCCACAGAGTAGAAGTTGTACAGCATGCCGTTGCTGAAGCCGGCATCCCGGGCAAACTCCGCTGCCTGTATCTGTACCGCAGCTGGCGCTTTGGCCAGTGCCTGTTTCAGAGCGCCGATGCCGCTGCTGCTATCCAGGCCTAAAATCTGCGCCATTTGCGTTAATACTGCCGCATCTCCCTGGGACAGCGCGGTCTCCGCCGCGGAAAGTGCCAGGTCCGCGCCGGGGATATTTGCCAGTATCCCGCCAAAGCCGATAGGGACCAGCAGCAGGGGTTCGAAATGCTTGCGAATGGCCAAAAACAGCAGCACCAGTCCCGCAAGAATCATGGCAAACTGGCCCGGCGTCATTTGCGAAAGACCGGACGACTGCCAAAGCGTGATAAGGTTATTCACGTGATACTCCTACCCCTAGCTAAGCGATGGCCAGCAGGACATCCCCCACCGCCACGGTATCGCCCTCTTTCACCGCCACACTGGAGACGTTGCCACTGCGGGGGGCACTGACGACGGTTTCCATTTTCATGGCTTCTAGCACCAGGATGGCCTGGCCCGCACTGACCCGGTCTCCGGGTTGCACCATGACCTTGAAAATATTGCCTGCAAGTGGCGCATTGACCGGCTCTCCATCGCCACCGGCAATACCCGCTGCACTGGTGTCTGAGGTTGCGGCAGTGGCAGCGGAAACCGGGGATACACTGGTGAGGTCTCCACCATCGGACACAGTCACGGTGTATCTCTGCCCCTCCACTGTCACTGTGTAGACCGCCTCGCCCTGAGCATTTTTGATGGCAGCATGCCCGTTGCTGCTGGGTACAGGTTCGAAAGCAGCGGTATTACCACGGTTTTTCAGAAACTTCAGGCCGATTTGTGGGAAGAGTGCATAGGTGAGCACATCGTCAATCTCACCTTCGCCGCTGGTGAGCGCAAAGTCCTCATCCCCCGCTTTTTCCTGCAGCGCCAGGATCAGTTTATCCAGCTCTGGTGCGATCAGGTCTGCGGGACGGCAGGTCACAGGCGCCTCTCCATCCAGCACCCGCATCTGCAGTTCCTGATTTACCTCGGCGGGTGTTGCGCCATATCCCCCTTTTAAAACAGCGGCAGTCTCTTTGGAAATCGACTGGTAACGGCTGCCGGTCAGCACATTCAGAACGGCCTGGGTGCCCACAATTTGTGATGTAGGGGTAACCAGGGGGATATAGCCCAGATCCCGACGCACGCGGGGAATTTCCTCGAGCACCTCGTCAAGGCGATCGCCGGCGCCCTGTTCGCGCAGCTGGTTTTCCATATTGGTGAGCATGCCTCCGGGCACCTGGGCCACAAGAATCCGTGAGTCCACCCCTTTTAGGGAGCCCTCGAACTTGGCGTACTTCTTGCGCACCTCACGGAAGTAAGCGGCGATCTCCTCCAGAAGGCCGATATCCAAGCCGGTGTCCCGCTCGGTGCCCTCCAGAATGGCCACTAATGTCTCGGTGGGGCTGTGGCCGTAGGTCATGGACATGGAACTGATGGCCGTATCCACATTGTCGATTCCCGCCTCGATGCACTTGAGTGCAGTGGCAGTGGAGAGGCCGGTGGTGGCATGGCACTGCATGTGGATAGGAATGTTTACAGCCGCCTTCAGGCGCTTCACCAGCTCATAGCCCTCATAGGGCCGCAGCAGTCCGGCCATATCTTTGATTGCGATGGAGTCCGCGCCCATATCCTCGATTCGGCGGCCCAGATCCACCCAGAGATCCATGGTGTGTACCGGGCTTACGGTGTAGGAGATAGTGCCCTGGGCATGCTTTCCTTGTTTTTTGACCGAGACCAGTGCCGTTTTCAAATTGCGCATATCGTTCATGGCATCGAACACGCGAAAGACATCCACCCCGTTGATTGCCGCGCGTTCGACAAATTTTTCCACTACGTCATCGGCATAGTGGCGGTAACCCAAAATATTCTGTCCGCGAAACAGCATCTGTTGCGGGGTATTGGGCATGGCTTTTTTCAGTTCGCGGATGCGTTCCCAGGGGTCCTCGCCGAGATAGCGGATACAGGCATCAAAAGTGGCTCCGCCCCAGGACTCCAATGACCAGAATCCCACCTTGTCAAGTTTTTCCGCGATGGGGAGCATATCATCCAGGCGCAGGCGGGTTGCGAACAGTGACTGGTGGGCGTCGCGCAGGACTACATCGGTAATCCCCAGTGGCTTTTTAACCTCAGTCATGGGTTCTCTCTCTTGGCAGAAATGATTAAATGGTGAACAAATAAAAAGAAGGGCAGCTAGCGGTTGTTGCGGTGCTGATCAATTGCCGCCTTGATAATGGCGTGTAAGCGCGCCTTGTCTCCCGCGCCGGTAAAGGGTGGTGCTGTGGCCGCTTTGGCCTCGGGAAAGTAACGCTCGATTATACGGGACATAATGCCGGTTCCAATAACCAGCAACAGCAGGAACGTAAAAACAACCCCCATCCCGAATAGCGTAATGTCCAGCCCCTGTTGAAAAAGTGTCTCTTGCACCGTTATCCCCTAAGCCCGTGGATCATAAAATCTGTTTTTCAATTGAATGGGACGTTTAGAGCGCCGATCAGGGCTTTTCACTGAAAAGCCGGTCTTTGGCTTATCCTGGCCACTGGTGCGCTTTCAGCAAATGGGCAAAGGCATTTGCGTACAAATAGCGCCTTGTGCCTTCGCCTTTTAGGGGCCCGATTGCCAAGCGACACAGGGTTAGCTTGGGTATCGACAGTGCCAGGCTCGAAACCTCGCAGGGCACAGCAAGGCTGCCCCATATGCTGACCACTACGTCACTTTGCTGCCAACCTGCAGGTTTCCCTTCCTTCCAGCCTTGCCCGGCGAATGTAGCGCCCCTAACTGCTGCACGATAAACCGGCGTTGGCAATTTCCTATTATCAGTACAAGTTACTTTTAAAATCAATCGGTTATTGGTTTCACTGGCAACAATAACCCCTGTTTTGATCTATCCGTAGCTACCACAGAGCCTGCTTTTTGCGCGTTCTTTGCACATTCCTGTACGGATCACGCCTACAGTGGCAGAGTACCTGCTGGTAGAATATGCGCCAGCTATCCCGTGTGTTTCCCCGATCCATTTGTATGATCAGCAAGACAACCCCGTCCCCACCAACGATCTATCAGGCGCCGATGGAAGGGGTGATTGATCACCATGTGCGCAGTCTGCTCTGCGCAATTGGCGGGGTAGATATTTGTGTAACAGAGTTTGTGCGTGTAACCGATCAGCGGCTGCCCCGCCGCGTGTTTACCCGGTTGTGCCCGGAACTGTTGCATGGCGCAGCCACGGCAGATGGCACTCCGGTACGCCTGCAACTGTTGGGAGGCAACCCGACAGCCATGGCAGACAATGCCCGCAAAGCGGTTGCTGTAGGGGCGAATGCCATTGACCTGAATTTTGGCTGTCCGGCGAAGTCCGTTAACAAAAGTGATGGCGGCGCCTGCCTGTTGCAAACCCCGCACAGGCTGGAAGCCATTGTCGGGGCAGTGCGCCGGGCTGTTCCGCAGGCAATCCCTATTACTGCCAAGATCCGCCTGGGATACAACGATAGATCCACTTATCTGGATAACGCCCTCGCCGCAGCTGCCGGAGGTGCCAGTGAACTGGCAGTACACGCCCGCGCCAAGGTGGATGGCTATAAGCCGCCAGTCTACTGGGCGTGTATCGGGGAAATAAGGCAGAGACTGGATATTCCCGTTATTGCCAATGGCGATATCTGGACACTGGAGGCGTTCAAGCGCTGCCGTGAAGTGACCGGCTGCGAGGCTTTTATGTTGGGGCGCAGCTTGCTCGCACGCCCAGATCTTGGTCTGCAGATCAAGACTTACTGTGCCGGTGAGCGCTACTGCCCAATGCGTTGGCAACAGGTTGTTGGCCTTCTGTGGGATTATTACCAGACTACCAGGGAAATTTACCCCTCCAAATACCTGGGCAACCGTATCAAGCAGTGGCTTACCTACCTCAAGCTGGCTTTTCCCGAAGCCCGGGTGCTTTTTGAAAAACTGAAACGCCTGCGAATCGCAGAAGCGATTGAGGCGGTATTTATCCGGGAATTACAGGATCGCCAAAGGGAGCTTAAAGTGATGGAGGGGCTGTGAGTCTCGGGAAGTACAGCGGGGGGAAATTTATGGCTTATTCACCATCGGGTAGAGAATGTCCTGAATTCATACCATTTCGTGGCTGTATTTTTCCCTGTAATAGAAGAACCCGACTGAGTATGCCGAGTAAACTCCAGTGAATGAAGAAGAACCCACTACTACAAATACTGCTAAGCCATAAATGCATTAAGGGTTGGGAGCAGATAAGAATACCAATAGCAGTCAGCAGAAGAGGCAGCCATGGCCGCTCTTCACATGAATAGGGGTGTTTTACCAGGGAAGATGTGTGAGGCGTTTCTTAACCCTGGCCCCAGTGCTGTCTTATCGATTGTAAATTACTGGTAGCTGGCGTTGGATGGTTCTCTATTTTGATATGCAATGAAAACATGTATTACCCCCAATGCACCATGGCCAATAATATAAATCTCGATAAGTCCGGTTAAAGACTCATGAATTTCTTTGAATGTATCTGCGAAAGAGACATGATTGAGCCAGAGCACAAACCAGGTGCAACCGGAGATGACAACCAATAAAAGAGCCCCCAAACCAAGACCTTGGATGATCGCGGCTAATCCCCTTGGCGCAGGTTCTGGCAGCGCCAGTTTTTTTAAGTGATTAATATCTGATTTTAATTGAGAGAAATCACTCACAAGGTAAGGATAAAAGTAAAAGAATCCATTTTTTCGGAACTCTACTGCCGTAAATACAAAAGACAAACAGAGAAGCAGTAAGCCTGTACCGATATGAAGCCAAGTCGAAAAATATTCAACCGCAGTTTGGCCGATCACGCCACTGGCACTGACATCCATAAATTCGCTGAGAATAATCTGAGCAATACTCAGAAAAATCAGGGAGAAATGTAAATATTTTGTTACGGGTGAGAAGGCGCTATCGAGATAATCATTAATCAATTTTAACATGCAAATAAATCTCATTTACAATAATGGGACTAAAAAAAAGGTACGCGGTACCTGTTGCAGCGACAATCAAACAATGCTACTGCTGCATTGTGAATGGACTCAGTCTGAAGCTGGCTGATAACCCTTTGCCACTGAGGTTTTATCCTTTCGAAATGTCGGGACAGCAGTATTTCTGTCGAAGCCTGTAGGATTATATGGCCCCTTTTTTACCAATGCTGCTAATGGTAAAGCCGTAGCACAAAATGCTCAACACAACCCAGGCACTCAAAAAAGTGGGTAAGATCTGGCCGAGCCTCTCCGCAGGGGTTGAATGACAAACTGCTGCGGTTGGCTTATGTGCTGGGTTCCGGGCATAAGGAATCCCTTGAAAGGCAGTACAGGGGGCTGTGCAGGGGGCTGTGCAGGGGTGTGATAACTGGACTAAAGGATATCTTGTGCCCACTCCAGCCAGGCATTTTCAGTGCTATGTCGATGTCTTATGACTCAGGAGAAGATTGAGCCCCGCATCTGATTCTGAGCAAACTGGCGCGACAGCTGGGCAGTACCGAGGCATTGGATTCCCCAGGGCAGTTCTGGCAGAAATTACCGAAAGCAGTTCTCCAGGCCACTGGCGTTACGGGCCTTGCAATCCGCGGCATTCAAGGGCTTGCAGATACTCTTGACACCTGCCCGGCGTGTTCGGTGAATGCTAGTACTGGTTCCCGTTGGTCGATATTACCCCAATCCAAACCCGGTGGTGCTGTTTGTATCCTCTTCACGTCAGAGATGTTGAAGTTACTGCCAACTCAGACCAAGGTCGAATATCCTCGGGAATTATACGCTGATAACGTTTAGAGTAGGTCGGATAACTTGTGCGCATTTTTTCGCTTAAGAAATAATAAAAAACCATCGCTTGAACGATTCGGGGTCTTTATTATCAAGCTGCCTCCCTTTTGTGGGAGGAGCAATCACGGCCTACTCCATCAAATATTACGAGGAGGGTCAATATGAACTCCTGTTTTCGCTGCTTAACCGGAGCGCTTTGCCTGCTGTTTACTGCCATCTGTGCTCCAGGGATTTCCGCTCAATGCCTGGACAACGTTGTTCTTGTCCATGGTAACATTGGGCACCCATCGGACTGGGATATGACTTATCAAAGATTGCTTGACGAAGGCTATACATCCAGCCAGATTTTTCGCCCTAGCTGGGGCTCCAAGATCTGTCCTGCGTGCAATAATCACAGCGGCTCTGAAGAGGTGCCTGTGCGCAATGCCATTAATACGGCAATCAATAATTCTTGCACCGGTAAGATAGATGTAATCGGTCACTCCATGGGGGTGACTCTGGCAGCCAAGACCATCATTAGTGAAGGCCGTGCTGATAAAGTGGATGCCTTTATCGGAATTGCCGGGGCCTACAGAGGGCTTTGGTCTTGCGGAAGATATCCGTTCAACGTTACCACCAGTACCTGTGGTCAGGATGGCTTGTCGGTCTCCAGCCCATTTCTTGACTGGCTCTACGGCAAAGAAATTGCCAGCCGTGTTTACTCAATAAAGAGTTACGCCGATCAGGTTGTCTGTGGTACTGGTGTCTGCACAGTGGGTGGCGTGCATTCGAGTCGTATTGAGGGTGAGATAGAGTCCTTTACTTATACTTACGGGCACTTCGGGCTGCAAAAATATACTGTCAACAAGCAGTATGCACTGCTGGACTGAACCAGACTGTTAAATAATAGTTTCAAAAAGTGTACACGTAAGGTGCGGTAAGAAGATGGACGCTCTTACCGCTTAAATGAAAGGGAATCAAGCATGTTTTAGGTTCGATAGCCTATTTATCTCCGGTAGGATATTCAAAGCGCTGGTTTGCCAGGTAAAGCCAGAGCGTTAATTTTTCCCGTCTCGTTATCTTCTCTATGGTTCGGCCACTTGGCAGTCAAAGAAATGACGCGTTGCTAGGGCCGTGATACGTTGCATCCAAGACAGTCGAATGCCAATGGTATTTGCCGAAGTATTCGCCATGAGCTACTGATTCAATTCTCCTGACTCCGGTGATATCGATCAATACCAAAGGCTGTATTGCCAATTCTGGGTTATGGCTGAACATTGAGAGCAGTAATTCTTTCCCTGAATTCTGACTGGGATATTGAACGCACAGTACCTTGTTCTGCGTCTGTGCATGACTGAGGGAGCTGGACCAGAGAGCTGAACCGGGAGACTGTCTAGGTCTGGAGAGGCTTAGGTTCATCAATGGCAGTTACAGCCGGGATGTGAGCATGAATGGTTCGGATCAATAGCCTCCACGCAAGGCGGTTTTGCCAGATTCAAGAAAGAGGCGAGATTGGGGGTAAAAAGCTGGTAGGGTCATGATTCATTGCTACATTGTATTGTAGCCGAAGAAAGGCCTAACTATGTCCGATGCTGTGTATGAAGCAAAGGCTGGGCGATAGGTGACTTTGATTGAATCCTAGGAGAAACTTATGAAACTTAAGGCGCTATTTTTGAATTGTACGCTCAAAAAGTCCCCGGAAACTTCGAATACCGAGGCTCTGATCGACAAGGTTGCAGCACTGATGACCCCAATGGGTGTCGAGTGTGAGACGGTTCGTTTAGTTGATTACAAAATCAAATATGGTACTGAGTCCGATTTGGGGGAAGGAGATGAGTGGCCTAAGATCTACGATAAGATCAAGAAAGCCGATATCCTCGTACCGTCGATGCCGATATGGATGGGAGTCAGAGCTTCACCTTGCCAGCTAATGTGCGAACGCCTGGATGGTTCATATCGGGATCTCGATCCAAAAACCGGCCAATACCCTTTATACGGCAAAGTCGTGGGTGTGATCGTAACAGGGAATGAGGATGGTGCGCACGACTGCTGCTCGACAACTCTGTATAATTTCACCCACTATGGGTGTACTGTGCCGCCAAATGCCGATTGTTACTGGGTTGGTGATGCGGGGCCTGGACCAAGTTATATCGAACAGGGGCAGGGGCATCTCTATACAAACCGCACCGCCCGCTTTCTCGCAAGCAGCACAGTGTGGATGGCCAAAATGCTCAAAGAGCACGGTCCGATCCAAACCAATCTGATAAAACTCACTGAGGAGGCACAAAAAGTAAGTACTGATACCGCCCCTGCAGGTTGATAGAGGAAGAGAAGGGGGTAAATGTGTCAGCTCTATAGACCGATGTATTTCTCCAGATGGTTTGGGAAGTGAACGGAGCCAGTAGCGACCATATTCAATTTCAGCCCGGAATCGAGAGCGTCTAACCTTTGTAAACGGATGGCAGCTTGAATAAACTGTCCTTCACGCAAGAAAGGATGACCCGGCTCCTATGGGTGTGAAGGTAGGCCGGAATACTGCCTTACCCAGACAGCACCTGCTTGCGAATGTATCTTGGGGCACTTCTAAGCCCCGATACAGTGAGGAACCGGCCGTTATCGCTGGGAATGAATGGGCTGTTTTGCAGGCTGATTGGTCCAGGGACCTTCAAAGCTATGTATCCCACCGGCCGAATTTTTTATCAATAACCAATATCCAATGTAAGCAAGGGCGCCATTTGGTAATGTCGGTATGGCCGCCCTCTGCTTTGACAATATGCAAATTTTTGTGCAGTTTCCGCACTTGCATGAGATGTCAGCGCCTGTCGCGCTTTCTTAGTGTTCACTGTACGATTCCATAGACCGATTCCAGTGCCACATTTAAAGCAGGGTTTTGTGATAGGAAATGCCTCGACGCTTTAAGAATTTTTAAATAATACAATAAATTGAAACTTGTTAAAAAATGTGAATGTGGTTTTTTTGCTGCAAATGATGCTCTTGAATATGGGTGGATTAGTATAGAATAATAAAAAAGATAATAGGGTGAGGAAATTTTGCAGAAAAATCCCAATCAAAATAAGACTGTATTAGATGAATAAACAAGGCAATTTATAATGAGTGCTTTTATTGATCCTTCATCTTTTTCTGATCTTTTCGATCCGGTTTATAAATAGGGGCCAAGCCCGAAGTACGATTAATTATGATTGTTATCGAGTATTTGCAACCCCATTGCTGCTGCTACACATGTTTTGGTGTGACAGAAGTCATGCTTCACGTAGTAAGAAATATGCGTAAAGAAAGTACACTTAACCAATATGCTCGACTTATATGCGAAGGGCGCAAATACGTGGATGCGATAAATTCAACTTATTTCTGGCTGCATATCTAATTTAATGATTCGTGGTTTCGGATAATAAGTGCAAAAGCAGAACATAAGCAGAAGGAGATTGCGGCTTTGTTGGGGCGCTCACCTTCAACGATTAGCCGGGAATTGAAGCGTAACCGGGGTTTGAGA
>NZ_JAVAMR010000048.1:0-23368 GCF_030731025.1 Microbulbifer sp. 2205BS26-8
GATATTGATCACATTATTTTCCTGGAGGGCTAGAAAGACCCTATCCAGTACACCTTGCTTGGCCCAACGATTCGCCCGCATGTAGACGCTGTGCCAACGGCCGAATTTCTTCGGCAGACCTCGCCATTTGCAACCATGCTCGGCTATGTAAAGAATGGCGTTCAGCACTTGTAAGTTGGATATTTTCACGTTGCCGCGCTGGAGGGGCAGAAAATCTTCGATAATTTTGTATTGTTGCGCTGTAATTTCCATGAAGGGATTATACAGGATTTAGTGTGAACAGGCTTTAGTAGGCTGCCTGGAATAGATTGATGTTTTTCCAAGCACTAATGTGCCGCTGCCAGAAATCGTATTTACTCTGAGTAGGAATTTGAATCCCCAGGTCGTTAAAATCAGGAGAGCAGAGAAAAATGGTCCGGTCTTTCAAATGGGGTTACGTGATCGATTATCGTTATTTTACCACATCAGATCATCGGGAATCTTAAAGTCGGCGTAGGGGTCGTCTTCTCCGTCTGGATTGATTGTCTCGGCCGGCTTCACCACGATATCACTGTTGCGCTCGGCGATCTTGTCTGCGATCACCCTGGGAACCAGGTCAAAACGTTGCTCCATCGCAACAATTACCAGCCGGCCAGTTATCAAGTGTTCGTATAGTGCTTCAGTGACGTAAATCGTTTTGACCTTTTTGTCGAAAGTAAAATTGTAGGCAATTTCACCATTGCCGTGTGATTGGCGGTTATTGTCCACCAGTTGCTTGATCTGTGCGGCGATAGCTTTCTGCTGGGCTGCAGCATCGCGTTGGGTATTCAAGGCGCGATCTCGCGCCATTTTATCGGTGCGGGCCTGCTGTACAGCCAACTTCGTTTCATCGATTTGTATTTCTGTGGACTTTTTGGCAACTTTTTGTTGCTTGCGTTTTTCCCTGCTGACCTGCTTGGCTTTCTTTTTGTCGACAAGCCCGGCTTGGAGCAGTTGGTCTTGAAGTGAGGTCATGGTGTGTTTTCCGAAATATTGAGTTGAAACAGCTTAGCTTGTCACCGTCCAGCTTGACGGGATGACCAACAAGTCAATTTTAATCCAGATTTTATACCAAAAGGATACCGCAGGCATTTTACCCGAACTTAACCGATCTGCCGCACTATTAAAAGGGTAGTTCCTCCAGATTGCCTTTCTTATAAAGAGACAGCGGCCAGTTGCTTGGATAGAAAGAATCCGCGCTAGCTGATGGAATCAAAAGGTCACTTCTTTTACTGCCTGTGCCACAGTATCAGCTTGCCCGCTGGAGGTTTTGGCCACAATTTCCTCGACACTAACCGATTCGGTGCTGGTGCCGCCGAGGGCTTTGAGCAGATCCTTGATCAGGGCAGTAAGTTCCAGGGCCATCACTGAGAAATCCGCATCGAATCTCTCAGCCGCCTCATCGGCATTTGTGTTGTCGGCTTTTTCCAGCAGTTCACTGCTGAATCTGATGCGTTTCAGGGCAAGCTGGTCATCCAGCAAAAATGTGATGCCATCGCGCCAAACCAGCCCTAACCTGTACACCTGCATCCCGGCCAGCAGATGATTTTGGATCTCTTGTGCGCAAAGGTCCTGATTCTTGCAGCGGATCACACTGCCACTGTCTTTGGGATCGCGCAGTTCACACTCATGCTCGAAATCAAACTGTGATGGTGCCTGCGATGTGGCGAGCCAATGGGTCATGGCCTGCTGCGGCAGGTTTTTGGCGGAGAGTGGGACCACAGCGAGGCTGCCGATGGCCTCGCGGAGGTTTTCCAGTAACTCCTCTGCGGCAGAAGCGGAAGAGGCATCAACCACCACCCAGTTGGACCGGGGGGAGAGGTAGGCGAAGTGCAAGCGGGAGCGCGCGAAGGCTTGGGGGCGCATCTCCAGCAGGACATCGTCCTTGAGGTTTTGCCGCTCCTTGCGGCCTACCTGGCGGGATTCCCTGTCACTGATAGCCTGTGCCAGCGCCTCCACGCGTTCATTGACCACTGCGGCGGGAAGGACCTTCTCCTGCTTTTGGGCACAGATCATGAGATATCCATTGGTGGCGTGCACGAGCTGGTTGCCGTGCCGGCCCAGAGGGGGTACCCACCCGTAGCGGACAGAATCCTGACTTCCGCAGGGAGAGAATGCATGCGGCTCCAGCCATTGGTTGAGTGTTTCGGCGTTGAGGGTGAATTCTCTGGTTAAGCGATAAATACGAAGGTTTTTAAACCACATACAGCTGGCCATCTGTTATGAGTTGCGTGTGAAGCTGCAATTATGCGAAAACAGGTGTGACACAGCCAGTGTATTCTTCATGAGTACCGGGTTGGTTATTTCTTGTACTGCTGCGCCGATTTGGAGGGTTGTGCTGAGGCTTCGGTACCCAGGGCACCACAGTGGAATGGCGTGAAAAGCCAAGCCAACAGCGCGCCCTTTTTTTCAAGGAGGGTGTTCTCTATGTTACTCAGGCAGCCCCCAAGAGTGTGTGGTTTATTGCGTGTCAGTTTTACGGAGGATTCTGGCGATTACCGGACCGGCACGCTTGTCAAAATCACCGGGGGTAAAGCCCAGTAGTCTCAATGCGGTTGCTGCCACCTGATCCTGATACAGGGTTGCGCCGCCGGAAACCTCTCCAATGTGCTTGATATCCGGGCCCAGTGCTGCCATCCAGATCTCGTTGGAACCGGGTATTCCCCCCTTGTGCGGGTGATCCTTTTTGCTGAGAAACTGGGTGAGTGCCGGCCCACTGGCATGGTGCGGCCAGGTTTCAGCCGTGTTGCCGCGCCCGTGGTCCACTGTGACAAGCAGGTTGGTATTATCCCGGTAGCCTTCAATCGTTTGCAGGGTATTCCAGAGATCCGCCAGGATAGCATCACTGCGATGAGCAGACTGCAGATACTGGTGATACTGTTCATCGTGGGCGAAATCATCGGTCTCCCCCAGGGCGATGTAGAGCACTTTCGGTTTTTTCTGAATCAGGTATTCCTTAGCCAGGCCGTAGGTGAAGGCATCGGGGCGTACGTCCTCCCAGAAAATCGGCAGCTGGCCTTGCAGTTCATTCAAAAACCGGGCGCGCGCCGATAGCTGTGGCCAGATGGCGGGTTCCAGCCCGGCATTGACAAAAATACCGCTGCGTTCCCGGTTAATAATGGCAGAAAAAACGCCCCAGCTGCCAAACGCAGCGATATTTCTTTTGAAGCCGGGTTTTTTATGCAGCCATTCCAGAAAAGTGATATTGACATTGGGTATGGCCTCATTAGATTGAATGTTTGGGTCGGCGCGTCCGGTGAGGATTTCGTTGTAACCGGGGTAGGAAAACCACCAATTATTGGTAACACTCGCCCGGGACTCTCTATTGCGGTTGCCGGCGAGCACCCCGCGCTGTTCTATTGTGCTCCATATAAATGGCAGGAGCTTTTGACGTTTTTCCTGGGCAGACTTTCCCCCAAACTGCTCGATCAGTTGGGCCTTGTTTTCGGTGTATTTGTCGTGTTGGATAAGCTCCGGATCGTAGCCGGAAAAGACCTCCTGCCAGCGTAAACCGTCGATCGTCACCAACACCAGGTGATCGGCAGCGTGGACATGGGTGCAAAGTATCACCGCCAGCAGTGATATCCATACTTTATTCATTGAGCCTGTCTCCCGCGGGAATTGCGCCCGCTCTCATTTTTTATCTTATCCTGATATATGGCTATATAGCCTGGTGCCTGCCGGATTCTTTACAAACACGCTTTGATGCCGGTTGTGGAGTCGGCTCAGAAGTCTCTCTGCGATGGATTGGGCAATCAAAGAGCGCGCCCGCTGATCTGGCAGCGCACCTTGAAATACCCACCCAGTTGTAAAAAATACCTCTATCCCGACGGTCCGCTCCAACCCGGGGACGGCGGTGGGTACTGTGTGACTTGCCGATGTGCTTTCTCAGAAATCCACAGAGGCTGAGAGCGAGAGCGTGCGGGGTGCGCCGATCCAGGCGCCTCCGGATACCACGGTTCCCAGATAGTCGGTATCGAACAGGTTGTTAACCACGAGGTTCAGGTTCACTGCAGTCAGCGCCGGGTTAATCTCTGTGAGGTTAATGCCAATGTAGGCATCGGTGGTGATATAGGCATCGGCCACCCAAGTATTATTGGTATCCACATAGCGATCTCCGGTGAACTTGCTGGAAACACCGCCGTACAAGAGTTCTGAATTCCAGTCCAGTCCCACCACAAACAACTGCTCCGGGATGCCGACTACCGTATTACCGGGAGTGATACCCTGGGCTTCATCGACTGCGGCATCCCCTGAGCCGAGGTAGGTGGCATTGATCAGGGTATAGGATGTGTAGAGATTGAAGGACTCTCCAAGGTCATAGTCCAGCAATAATTCCAGGCCATTTGATTCGATACCACCGGCATTGAAGTAAGTGCCATTGGTACCGATCAGGTAATTGGGGCCTGTGGTGGTATTGTTGTCCAGGAAAATAATCCGGTTTTCAAATTGATTCTCGAAATAGGTGGCGGTAGCTGTGAAGCTATCCCCAGTGTAGCGCAGGCCAATTTCAATGGTCTCAGAAGTTTCGGGGTCGATATTGTCCAGGTCCGAATCTGGGCGTTCGAGCACACTGTCTCCTATTGCCTTAAAGTTCTCCGCGTATCCGGCAAACAGTTCAGTGTTTTCTAATGGGGTTGCCCAGAGCAGCCCCGCGGAGATCAAAATATCGGAGTCGGAATTGATACCCACATCGGGTGATGCGCCGAAAAAATCCTCCCGCTGAACATCCACAAAGAACTGCTTGGCCCCCAGTGTCAGGGTGAGTGCGTCGATAACCAGGGCGTCCTGCAGATACCACTGGTGGGTTTCCTGAGGGTGGCTGCGGTCGTACTGCACCCAGTAAGGCGTTGCATCAAAATCGGCACCGCGGGTGGCATCGGTGATTTTGTGCCAATCGCGGTGCTCGTCACGCGTGGCGTCTTCGTACCAGAGGCCACCGCGCAACTCGTGCTCGAAGCCGGCGATCAGAACATTGTAGGTAAAGTCCGCTGTCAGGCCGGTCCGTTTCTTCTTGTAGTGGGTGTGGCGGTAGGACATAACCGGGATAGCATTTGCGGGATAGCATGCTGGGTCATACTCCGGTCCCGACTTGCCATAGATATTGACAACTGAAGAAATGCAGTCATCTAAAGGTGTGAGCGCATTGCCATTGGCATCCACATAGAAAATCTGCCCTGTCTGAAGGCCACCATAAGCGGTGGAACCGCCGAGGAATTCCGATTGGCCTGCATTTCCATCATTGGTGATGTCCACCAGATAGGGGGGAACCCAATCGCCGCGTCCCGAATTGGTGTGGTAATAGAGCCCGGCATGCAGGTTAAGACGTTCCGTGAGATCATACTCGAACTGCGAATAGGCCAGCAGGTTCTTGCGCAGGGTAGACCAGCCGCGGCGGTAGAGTTGATCGATATAGGGGATGCTCGTCCATTCTCCGCGCAAAAAGTCGTCTTCCGGGAATTCCTTAAACTGCGTCTCGGAATAAATACGCTGGTAGTTATCTTCGTGAATGTCATCATAGGAAACGTAGGTTTTGACACTGCCGTTTTCCAGCGTGGTAACCAATTTTGCCGCAATATGCTCGCGTTCGTTTTGCGCGGTTTCGGTGATCCAGTCAGTGGCTTCCTGGTTGGCGTAGGAGATCCACGCTTTACTGTTGCCGGCAAAGGTACCGGTGTCGAACCGATAATAGAAGCGTCGGGCATCGAACTCGCCTGCGGAAAGCTCCATGCGGCTGCGGCGTGTGTCCTCGGGGTCTTGGCTGCGGTAATCAATAGTGCCACCCAGGGCATCCAGAGAGCGGGAGGCAATATCCGAGGTGCCCTGAGAAACCTCTATGGAGGCGAGGTTGGCGGGGTCGATAAAGCGATTGGCCTTGGCGCCACCACCATAGTTGGAACCGCCATTGGGGATGCCATCTATGGTAGTGCCAATTTGCTGCTCATCCAGGCTGATAGTAAAGCCGCGCACACTGATATTGGTAGACCAGTCATCAAAGCCATAGGCATCCCCCTCGTTGACGGAAACACCGGGCAAATTATCGATCAGGGCGTTGACACTGGTAATGGAGGACTGCTGCTTGCGCATGGCCTCGGATACTGCGCTGCTGTTAAAAGTGGCACCCGTACCCAGCACAACGACCTCCTCCAGCTGACCGTCGTCTGCCGGTTCGGCCAGCGATTGATTCGCGGCGATCAGCGTGGTTAGGGAAATGGCAGAAGCCAGGCAGGTTTTTCTGGAATTCATCGGGGTACCCCTGTTAGTCGTATTTGGCAATTCGAAAGCCGGATCCTATGTGCCCGGTCTGGTTTGCCCGCGTACATTGAAGCGCCTTGATGAACGATTCATTACAGCCAAATTAAACTCTCATGAAGGGCTTTTGATTGCGGTCTGTACCATTGAGTGAGGAGTTATTGTCAATTCTGGTGTTCAACAAGCCTGATTAAGCAGCGCTCTGACCGGCTGTTGTCACCTCCTCTCCATCCTTGAACTTCACTCCGATGATGACCTTGGCAAGGTAGTCAAAGCCCCGGAGCTTTCTCCACTTTTCTTCTGCACACATTCCCAGCTTGAACACCATGTGTAGCATTCCTTCTCTCGACAGACAGCCTTTCGAGCGCTTGGTCCGGTGTCGTATTGTCCCGAACGTCGACTCGATCGGGTTCGTTGTCCGGATGCTCTGCCAGTGTTTTGCCGGGAAATCGTAGAAGCTCATCAGTTCTTCGTGGTCCTTTAGCAGGCACTCGGAAACTTTCGGGTATTTGGCTTCGTACGTCTTGATAAAGGTGTCGAATGCCTTCTCCGCGCCAACCCTTGCCTCAGACTGCCAGATGTCGTGTAGAAAGCGCTTGGCTTTCGGCTGGCACGACTTGGGCAGCTTGTTGAGTACATTGGCCGTCTTGTGTACCCAGCAGCGCTGCTGGCGCGTCTCTGGATAGGCCTCTTCCAGCCCCGTCCAGAACCCCATGGCACCATCGCCAATTGCCAGCTCTGGGGCGTTCATGCCGCGCTCTTTTAGCTTTCCCAGCACACCTTTCCAGCTCAGCGTCGATTCTCGCTCCCCCGTCTTCAATGGCCAGAAAGTGCTTTTCTCCGCGTTCGTTCACGCCAATAACAACCAGAGCGCAGAGCTTGCTTTCCTCCGAGCGCAGGCCGCTGTATATGCCGTCTGCCCAGATGTATACCCAACGATCTTTATCAACTCGCCTGGTTCGCCAGGTAGCGTATTCATTCTTCCACTGCCCCTTCAAGCGAGCCACCGTACTGGCTGATAAGCCCTTCGCTTCCGGACCAACCAGTATCGATAGGGCCCCTTCCATCTCGCCGGTTGAAACGCCCTTCAGGTATAACCACGGCAGCGCCGCCTCCAACGAGCGGGCCTTGCGCACATACGGCGGCACCAGGGCTGAGCGGAAGGTTACCGGCTCTCCATCCTTGCTGCGGATCTTCGGTACCTTCACCTTTACGGGGCCAATCCCGATCTGTATGTCGCGCTCAGGCAAGTGGCCATTGCGAACGACGGCAGCACGGTCATCGTCCAGGCGGCGGTTCTTAAACCCCTCCATGAAAGTGGACAGCTCGGCCTCTATCGCCTGCTGTAGAAGCTCCCGTGCGCCCCGGCACAGCAATTCAGTCAGCGGGTCTGCGGTTTCCTGTCGACCTGTAAACTCAACAACGGTATTCTTATCCATAGCGGCGTATTCCTGATTGGTTTCATTGTTTGGCGACAACAAATCAACCAGATACGCTGCTTTCTTTCAAACACTTAAACACCAGATTCGGTTATAACTCTTGAGTGAGTAAGGGGAGTGTGGGTTGCCCTCTGCGAACACAGGCCATTGCCACTGGGAAAGCGGACGTTTTAGAGGATTGGCACAATAGGAAAGCAAGATCAGCGCAAGTACACGGGGTCGAGACAAACCCGTTTTGAGAGCCGGCAACCTGGCAGGAAGTTGGTATCCAGGGCTGGCTCTGGTTAGCCCCGGCAACAGGGAGTCGTTAATTGGCTACCTTGAGGGATATCCCTGTGCAGGCCTCTATAGCGGTCCAAAGAACACCGACGATCGCATTCCAAACTTTCTCGATAGTCACAGCGAGCAGGCCACGCAGGGTCCTGGCAAAATTCAGGGCCATGTCCTCCAGAGAGTCCAGAAAATAATCCCTTAAGTCTTCGTTGATTTCTCTGTTCAGAATGGCTTTGGTAATCAACTGTGCCTGCAGAGCCAGGGCCGACAATTGGCGTTCTGAGAAACCGCGAATTTCAGTAATGTCGTGGGCGATAATGGCGGAAGCTGTATCTTTAATATTGGAGATCAGTTGGTTAACGTCAAGTGACATGTTGAAGTCCTCAGCGATGTAAAAACGATTCGTAGGTGAGTGCCTGGTCCATGGAGATCAACACTTCATTCTTAAACAGTGTAACCGCACCGGCGTGCAGCCCCTTGTCTTCGTCCTCCTCGCGCATTCTATTCAGGCTGGTTGAAATCCTCTGCAGACAAGTGACGCTGGGCGGCTGTTCCTCAAAGAGGATATTCGTCTGTGTGGCATCCAGATAGTGGTTAATCTGTTTTAGGGTATCCCGATTGGGGATAGGGCGGGTGTTGGACTGCATGGCCAGTGCATCAATCCTGCCAATCAGTGCATGATAGTTCTCGACCCTCTCGGTATAGGTGTTCTTATTGGTGCCATGGGTCACTGAAGAGAAAAACTGCATCAACTCGACATTGACCTCGGTGAGATCAGAATAGAGTTCAGCATCGTATCTGGGCGCCAGCTGGGTGCAACTACTGACCAGGAGCGTCAGAAAAAAGACTAGTGCCAGCACTATCTTGGGATGATTGGAATACATGGATACTTCCTTTGACTAAAGTGTATTTTTGGTATTTTCTGAGATGATCCGTTACCCACAGATACCTCGAAGCAGGAATAATACCGCGAACTGCGGGAAGAGATGTACAATCAATAAAAAATAGATAGCTGGGGTTATGGGTGTTTTTCTCTGTGGGCCCGCAGTGGAGCCCTTAGAGGGCGGGCTCCACCACAGGAGGACAGGTTAGGGGTGGGTGAACTGAAGCCGAACCTTTTGCAGCCTCAAAAGATTTGTTGCGGCATCAAAGCGGATACGCGCCAGGTAATAACAGCTTTGGGTGTCGATTGGCCGTGCTGCCGTGCTGATTGCTGCGGACCCATTGGGGTTGTTAAAGCTTGTATCGGTGGCGACTGTTGTAAACGTGATGACTCCGCCGGCGAAGTCAGGCTGACATATTTCAAAAAGAAATACCGCCATCATCGAATTGGGATCATTGTCGGACCACCACCACCTGAGAAACTGTAATACGCCGCCGTTAGGCAGGTCCTCAACTTGCGCGTCGGCGAAGCGCTCTGTACCGAGACGGCTGAGCTCAACCCCGATTCCAGCCGAGTAGAGCCATTGCGAACCAGTAGTATCGACCCGGCCGATGAACTCCTTCGGTGAAACCGGTGAATAATCTGTGCTTCCAGATGGAAACAGCATGGCCTGGATATCGGGGTCAACAGCTGGTGATGGGCCTGAATCCGTACTGTCCCCCAGTACAACGCCTGGCGCCATGTAGACGTTGTCTGCATCCTGCGCAAACCCCATTGCTTCGAGTGTAGCTGGGTCAGTCACGAGAATGTCATCGCCGGCAAGTGCTGCTTGAGCAGTGGTGGTGAGGCAGAAGCTTATTGCAAGGGAACAGCCAAGCCACGTGGTTTTAAGGTGTTTTAGCATCTTGTAATCTTCCTGATATTAAAAAAAATGATCCCCAACATTCCCTCTGGATACAGGTGCAGCTATTACTGAAATGAACCTGGTGATGTCAGGTGTTTTACCCAATGATGACAATGATCGATCAGAGACAGGCAAAATAATTATCACCGATACCCGTCAAAGACGGTGAGAGTTCCTAACCTGTACGGACTTGAGTGTCTCCCCATAGATTTGGTACATTTTTCTTCTGTGGGGGTGTCCTGTGCAGGATTCTTTTTCCTGAAACCGGCCGATACCTACCACAGCACCACAATAGCATAGGTCCTCCTCCTTACCAATTTTTCAGCTGGATTTTTCGCCTTTGTTCAATGTTGTACGGGTGCCTTTACAGCAGCTGAGGGTTTGCCTATGGACTCGAGAAAACACTTAGGCGCTGATCGTAATGATCCCTGGCGGGGATCACAATGTTCTTTATTGTCATTGCAGTAACTTATCGCAATCACATTCACGTCTCATGATCCCCAGGGCAGAATCGACAATAGGGTTTAAGGATTTTTTTAAGAAGCTCGATCAAGTAACAGTGGTCATATGAGTGCCTGACACTAGGGCATTTTCGACGACGTCGATGCCTGCACCTCGAAGGGGCGCATCATATCGTAGTCCTCGTGGGAGAGCAGGTGGCAGTGCCAAACATAGATGCCCTCGCGATCAAAGTGGGCGATGACCCGGGTAACCTGGCCCGGTAGGGCTATTCTCTCTTGATTCTACGGCTGTTAAAGTTCATCCAGACGGCACTGGCGCGTTAAAAAAAACGGTCCTCAATCTATCGGCAAATCACGAGCAGGATGGACCACCAAGATCCATATGGTTGCAGCCGGCCACAACCGCGCCGTAGTATTTTCTCTGTCACCGGGGCAGGCTGGAGACGCTCCGGAGGGCCGAAAGCTGCTGAAAAGCCATGAGAACTGCGGTTGGGATGGAGCCAAAGTGATCATGGACAAGGCCTACGAAGGTAATGAACCCCGGCAGTTGGTATTCGATCTGGGCATGGAACCTGTCGTGCCACCGAAGAGTAACCGATTGAGCACCTGGAAATACGACGTAGAGGCGTACGAAAAGCGAAATGAAGTGGAGAGACTGTTTCGATGCCTGAAGGGCTTCAGAAGAATTTTCTCTCGCTTTGATAAACTGGATGTTGTTTTCACGGTTTTTATTCACTTTGCGCTTATTGCCGATACTTTAATTAGTGTGAACAGGACCTAAGGCGGGTCATACCCAGAGTGTGGTCATGGTACCAAATCGTCGCGGCATCCTGGGAATTATCATAGTGATAGGTTTTTTCTTGAACAGTGGACCAGTTTCTTTATATCCCCGGGTGTACCATGCGGGTGGATTTCCGTCACTTTCCCACTCGCTGTGGCCACCATGCAGGTGGATCACAATGGGCACTGCATCCGGATCCTTGGTACTGGCGAGATGAATGGAGCGGTCGACGGGAAAAAGGTGGGGGCCCGACAGTTCATTGAGCCACTGCACCGCAATTGGCCGGTCCGTGCGTGCCCGAAAGGTGGGGCCGGGGGAGTGGAGTTGTCGGGCGTACTCAAAGCCCCACACGGTTGTCATCAGACGCTCGCCGTTTTTATCGCGCAGGCCCATCTAAACGGGCCCGGAGCGGACGGGCGGCTCGACCGGAGCAGAACCTTCGTGCCGGATCTCGATCGATAAGGCACGGGAGCTCGTGGATGAATTTCTCGATACCCATTGGATCGAGTAAAATCACCGGGTTTGAAGCATTGACAGGCGCCTCCCCGAGAGCGGGTGTTGTTGAGAGTATTGCCTTCAGGGCAAAGGGTTGATGGGTTGCCCCTCGACAGGTGTTGCAGCCCCTGCCTGATGGAGTACTCAGGTCTTATATTGTCGTCTAAATTATTATTTTTATAATAACAAATGCCCCGTTTTTAATAAGGTTTTGCGATTTTATTGTGTCCGATTGATTGCCCCCGTCAACTTCAATAACCTCATCAGCGCCCGGATCGGCTCGAATATCGCCGGTTTGGCGATGGTTGTTTAATAAAGTGGTTATTTTCTGATCGGCTGCTCTGGGTTACCGGCCCGGTCAGTCAATTAGGGCAGGCCCATGTGTCCAGGACTAAAGCGACACAGGGGTGTGCCGCCCCCGGCCTCTGTGTATTGCCGCCTGATTCCCCAAACTGGACGCCAGTTGAGACTGGAGGCCCAAACCCCGATTTGTGCGGGCGCTGGATTCCTCTGCCTATCCTCAATTACAGATAGCCACATGACCCCTTATTCGACCGCGGCTGCTTTGCCGTTCAGGGCTGCGGTCAAATGGGTCAATTACGTCTCAGGAGTGCGGACTTCCAACCGATAGGGTTCAATACCGGCAGTTCGCCAGGACCGCAAGTAGCGGGTGCAGCTGCATTACATAATAAACGCGTGACCGACCTGCCCGCCGACAGCCATGGCCTTCACGGACGTCAATGGAGAAAATATGAAATACGAATCCATAATCGCCCAGATCACAACCCAGCAGATTATCGCCATGTTCGACCTGCTTTCCGATTTGATTTTTTGGATAAAAGACGATACGGGACGGGTAATTCACTGCAATCAGGAATTTGTACGGCATGTGGGTCGCAAGTCCATAGGCCAGGTGTTGGGGCATTCCGATCTCGATTTTTCGCCCACCTACCTGGCCAGGAATTTTATGATGGATGACCAGCGGGTAATGGCCGGGGAGATTATTACCGAAAGGCTGGAGCTGAATATAGGCAGGTCCGGGGAGCTGGCCTGGTTCACCACCTCCAAACGGCCACTAAAGAACGCCCAAGGGGAGATTATTGGTACCTATGGTGTAGCCAGGAACCTCAAGAAAACCGTAAAAACCCTGTCGGGCATGGAGAAGATAAAAAAGCCTGTGGAATATATCAAGAACAACTATGTCCGCAACATAACGATTGAGGAACTGGCTGAGGTGGCCAGCCTGTCGGTCAGTGCCCTGGAAAGACGCTTTAAAAAATATCTTAAAAAGACGCCGATGCAGTTTCTCCGTGAAATCCGCCTGGAGAATTCGCGTCGCATGCTGGTCGAAACACAAATGCCGGTGTCCGAAATCGCCTACTCGAGTGGCTTTGCTTCCCACAGCTATTTTAGCCGGCATTTCAAAGCGATGTTTGGATTTCTGCCCGCCAATTATCGAGCGGAGGTCCAGCTCGAGTCCTAGCAGGCTGCTGAAAAAATCTTCCCTGGCTCTTATCAATCCAGGTCTATGACGCATGTCCGCGAAGCCTCCACGATACATCAGGCAGTTGCACGTTTGATTTGCGGCCTAACACCTTTGTTCGAGGCGGCAGACTGACAGGGCTATAGGGACTGTCCACAGTCGGACAGAGGCCGGTACAAGCCATTTTGTGTAATTGTGCAGGTTTTCAAAGGCGACAATCCAATCGACAAGGGGTCATCGATTGGATTACCGGGTTAACAGGAGCGGAATTTGGCTCTGGACTCATTCTGCTGGATCTTTGCACAAAGCCTAAACGCCGATTTTGTTGCATCGAAGACCGAATATCGGTTACCTTCCATTGGACCTTCTTGCCTAGTATCGAAGTGCTCGACAAGTAGCTGTTGTTTCAAAGGGGTTACTGCAGTCTTTCGCGGTTCAGCCGGGCTTGTGAAACCGGATAGGGAAGCATTGAAAACAACACTAAATCGGGCGGCGATAATTTGAATAACAAGGGAGGGGGGTCGTGATGATAAATAAAATAGATTACCAACACCTGTCGATATCGGGAGTGAAGTTCTTCCAACGCTCAGCACTGTATGTCTCGATTTCCGTCGCAGCAAGCGGGCTGGTAGTGGCACAAGAGGTTCCGGAGCAGGATCCTGTACTGGAAGAGATTGAGGTTATTGGCATTCTGGGAAGTAATACCAAAAACCTGGCCATTAAACACGATTCGAATTCAATTGTGGACGCCATCACCGCCGAGGATATCGGTAAATTTCCCGACAAGAATGTGGCCGATTCCCTGCAGAGGGTCCCCGGCATAACCATCACCCGGAGTGGTGGCGAAGGCAGCCGTGTGAGTATTCGCGGCACCAGCGCTAACTGGACTCTCACCCAGCTGAATGGAAACTATATTTCCACATCCGATAGCGGATCCCCCACCCGCAGTTTCAACTACGCCCTGCTGCCCTCTGCCATGATCAGCCGGGTGGAAGTCTATAAGAGCCCGGAAGCGAGGCTCGACGAGGGGGGAATAGGGGGCACTGTCATCCTCCGCAGTCGCAAGCCCTTAGAGCTGGGCGCCGGAGAGGGCATTGTCGCCCTGGAGTCAACCTACTCGGATACTACCGAAGAGTGGGAGCCGAACTTCAGTTCTCTCTATTCCTGGAAGAACGCAGATGAAACCTTTGGCATTCTGGCCGGCTATACCAATCAGGACAGAACGGTAGTTGGTATTGAGAATAGTGCTAGACACTGGCGCTTCCACTCGGATACTGTGGCAGATGCCGAAAGACCCGCGATTGTCGATCAGGCTACCGGTGAGGTGTACAACAATGTTTGGGCACCCCGGGCTATGGATATTTCAAACCAGAGACAGGACAGGACCCGGGACGGCTATCAGCTGACAACCCAGTGGCGCCCCACGGACCAGTTGGAACTGTCGTTTAACTACTTTGGTGCCTCTCTGGGGTACAACCGTCGCGAGCAGCGCCTGACGTTCGCTGAATGGAATGACAACCACAACCCCTACTTTGGTGTGGAGCTGGATGGAGATACCGTCGTCACCTATGGTTTCGGCGACAATGGGCTGCTCAACGGTGCCAACTGGGGCGATGCGGACGTGAATGGCGGCGTGGAGGTACGCCGGGGATTGATGTCTCCCCAGGTCACCGGTGAAGACATTACCGGGGACTCGCAGTCGGACACTTTTGACTTTGAGGCCAGCTATCAGGGGGATTCTTATTTCGCGACCCTGAACATCGGTCGCACCGAGGCCAAGGGCGGGGTTTCGGAGCGCATCATGGCCAATATGGATGCCCGCTACGGCTCGGTGAACAGCTGGCTCTGGTCCATCGCAGATGGAAAGCCGAGCTATGAAGTTTCCACGGATCTGACCACAGACCGCGACGCCTATCCCTACTACGACTGGTTCAGCTCTGATTCAACAGAGAATGAAGATCGGGAGGATTACTACCAGCTGGATCTGGAATTTGATACCGACTGGGAATTTATCAGTAAAATCTATCTGGGCACTAAGTACCGCGATCACGAAATCCGTTCACTCAGAAACACATTCCGCTGGGACGATGGCATTGCAGACAATGGCGGTTACCGGGGCTGGCTGCTCGGAACCGAGTGGTTCCACAACCCGGATTTCCACCCGGACACCTCCACCCTGCTGGGCTACGGGGTAGTGGACAACAGCGCGGGGGAAACCGGGGCAATCAATTTCCTCCCTTTCGACCTGAATGCGCTGAAACGCTATGTGAGCGACAATTTTACCCGCACTGTGGTACCTGTCCTGTCAGGCACCTACAACATCAATGAAAAAATTCTCTCCACCTATGCCCAGGCGGATTTTTTCTGGCACGACCTGCGCGGTAATTTTGGTGTCCGCTATGTGAATACGGACCTCACCACCTCCACCTACGATGATATTATCGGCCAGGAATCCACTGAGGCCATCGCCAACAATCGAAGCAGTGATACAACCAATATTTTGCCGAGCCTGAATTTGGCCTGGGACCTGAGCGATTCTCTGGTGCTGCGTTTTGCTGCTGCCAGAACCATGTCCAGAGTCAGTTATAGTGATCTCGGGCAGGCCGAATCCTATGGCCCGCCGGTAAATATTAACTCCAGCGATTCCTGGACCGGTCGCGGTTCCGGAACCTCCGCCAATACAGATCTGGAGGCACTGCTGGCGGACCAATATGATATTGGTATCGAATGGTACTACGCCGATGCATCCGCGCTGGGTATAACCCTGTTTAACAAGGATATCAGCAATATACCCATCAGTATTGTCGAGATTGTCGAGCGGGAGCACAACTGCTGTAACGGGCCAATTGAAGTTGAAATGAACACCAAAGTCGGGGGAGGGGAGGCGACTTCTCGTGGCGTTGAGCTGTTTGCCCAGCACGCCTTCGAAAACGGCTTCGGTGTCCTGGCCAACTACACCTATACCGATACCAGCACTTCCGATGTATTGAACAACGGCGTAAGGACAGAGGCCGAAATTCCCGGCACTGCAAAACACCAGTATAACCTTTCCGGATACTATGAGCGGGATGCTTACAGCATCCGAGCCTCATATAACTGGAAAGAGGACCGTGCCAGTTCGCTCCACCAGGGTTATAACCTCTACGACAAGGCCTATGGCCAGCTGGATGTAAATGCCAGCTATTACATCAACGCGGGATTAAGCCTGACAGCTTCGGTTATCAACCTTACCGAGGAAAAACAGGAGGGATTCTGGAAACAGGAGAACCGGCTGACCTATTACAATTATTATGGTCGCCGTATTTACCTGGGCCTGAACTATAAGTTCTGAGTTGCAAACCCTTGTGACGGCGGGCTGGAGTAGAGAGGGTTTTCCCACCCGCTGGCACGGGAAGATATGAATGCAATCATCATTTCAGGTAATGAGTATTAAAAAATCTCCGGGATTATAAATTTGCGAAGCCTTAATAAGCTTCCGGGATCGAGGAAGTCCAGTGATAGTTTTTACCTCTTCCCTAATAATACAGCGGTGGAGTGGGTACTATGAATAATGAACGCAAGGGATTGTAATATGAAAAAACTGCGTATGGGAATGGTTGGTGGTGGCAGCGGTGCCTTTATAGGAGAAATCCATCGTATTGCCGCGGCGGTCAGCCAGGATATCCAACTGGTCTGCGGGTCCTTTTCCTCCGATAGAGAGCGAACACTGCAAACCGGACGGCTATTGGATCTAGATGCCGACCGCTGCTACGGCAGCTACGATGAGATGTTTGCCAGGGAGTCTAGTCTGCCGAAAGACATCCGGATGGAGTTGGTGGCGGTAGTTACGCCCAACCACCTGCATTTTCCGGTGGCCAGGGCGGCACTGGAACATGGCTTTCACGTAATTTCCGACAAGCCGGCGACACTGAATTTGCAGGAAGCGATCCGACTTAAAGAAATTATCGCAAAAAACAACTGTCTCTATGCCCTCACCCATGTCTATACGGGATATCCTCTGGTCAAGCAGGCCAGGCACCTTGTTGAGAGGGGAGAACTAGGAAATATTGTCAAGGTTGTTGCCGAGTACAGCCAGGGCTGGCTGGCCACAAAAGCGTCGGAGAGCAGCAAGCAGGCCGCCTGGCGGCTAGATCCTGCGCGCTCCGGAAGAAGCTGCTGTATTGGCGATATTGGCGTGCATGCGGCAAACCTGATTGAGTATATCTCCGGCTTGAAAATTACTGCCCTTTGCGCGGACATTTCCACGGTGGTTGAGGGCCGGACACTGGATGATGACGGCACAGTGTTTCTGAGATTCGACAATGGCGCGAAAGGTGTATTGTTGGCCAGCCAGATTTCGGTTGGCGACGAAAACAATCTGCGTTTGCGAATTTATGGGGACAAAAAGAGTATCGAGTGGTCGCAGTTGGATCCCAACACCCTGTGGCTGAGATCCAACAGCGAGCCTACACAACAGATTCGCACCGGAGTGGGGGAAATGAGCCCAGCGGCGACTCGCGCCGCTTATGCCCCGGCCGGGCATACGGAGGGCTACCTGGAGGCGTTTGCCAATATCTACAAAAATTTCAGTGCGCAGATACGAGCGCAGCGCGATGCACGGGGTTGCGACAACAAGAGCTTTGACGTACCCGGTATAGAGGAGGCCATACGGGGTATGGCGTTTATCGAAAAAACCATGGATGCGGGTCAATCCAGCTTGAACTGGATGCCGTTTTCACTAACAGCAGAGATGTCCGAGGATGTAGCCGGTGAGTAAAATCAGAGGTCCGGGAATCTTTTTGGCACAATTTTCCAGCGATGAAGCGCCGTTCAACAACTTGGCTGATATCTGCCGCTGGGCTTCCGGGCTTGGCTACAAGGCAATACAATTGCCGACGACCGATAGGCGCCTGTTCGATTTGTCACTGGCTTACAAGAGTGCCACCTACTGTGACGAGATAAAGGGCCTGGTGGCGGATTCGGGTCTCGCCATCAGTGAATTGTCCACCCACCTGCAGGGTCAGCTGGTGGCCGTGCATCCCGCCTATAGCCGGCAGTTTGATGCGTTTGCACCGGAAGCGGTGCGAAACAGCCCCCAGTGCCGTACAGCCTGGGCAGTCGAACAGCTTGTCATGGCCGCGGAAGTCAGCCAGCGACTGGGGCTGACCGCTCACGCGACCTTTTCCGGGGCGCTGTTGTGGCCCTCTTTTTATCCGTGGCCACAGCGCCCCCTGGGGCTGGTGGATGAGGGGTTCAGGGAGCTGGGTGCCAGGTGGCTGCCGATACTGGACAGGTTCGAAGATACAGGGGTCGATGTGTGCTTTGAGCTGCATCCGGGTGAGGACCTGCATGACGGGGTGACTTTTGAGCGCTTTTTGCAGGTTGTGGGAAATCACCCGAGAGCCAATATCCTCTACGATCCCAGTCACTTTGTATTGCAGCAGATGAATTATCTGGAGTTTATCGACATTTACCATGAACGTATCAGAGCGTTTCACGTAAAGGATGCCGAGTACCGCCAAAGTGGCCGCAGCGGTGTCTACGGCGGCTACCAGACCTGGCGTGAGCGGCCGGGGCGCTTCCGCTCCCTCGGTGACGGACAGATAGATTTCTCGCAAATATTCACCAAGCTGACGCAGTATGGCTATGATGGCTGGGCCGTATTGGAGTGGGAGTGTTGTTTTAAACATCCACAGGACGGTGCCAGGGAAGGGGCGGAGTTTATCGCCAGGCACCTGATCAGAACCAGTGATCGGGAGTTCGATGATTTTGCATCCAGTGGAGATGATCGGGGTTTAAACCGGGAAATACTTGGGCTTGATTTTGCCGGGTAGAAAAATGAACCTAAAGGTGGCATATGTCTATCAAGAAAAATAAATTGTTTTTTGCGAGCTGTCTGGCTCTGACAGTGACCGCTATGACGTTTGCAATCAGGGCCGGTATCCTGTCGCAGCTGGGCAGGGATTTCTCCCTGACAGATGCCGAGCTGGGGTGGATAAATGCCATGGCGTTCCTAGGATTTCCGGTCGCGACCATGATCGGCGGGGTGCTCTACAACTTGATCGGTGCCAAAAGGCTGATCATGATGGCATTTTTTGGTCACCTGCTGGGCCTGATTCTCACCATTGCGGCCGAAGGTTTTTGGGGCCTGTTGATCTCCAGTTTTTGTATCGGATTTGCCAACGGCTCGGTGGAGGCGGGGTGCAACCCGCTTGTGGCCAATCTGTACCAGAATAACAAGACCGCCATGCTCAACAAGTTTCACGTCTGGTTCCCGGGTGGAATCGTAGTGGGTGCCCTGGTTTCAAAATTGATGACCGACCTGGGATTGGACTGGAGCCTGCAAATCGCCGTTATGTTGCTGCCAACGGCCCTGTACGGCTATTTGATTCTGCAACAGGATTTCCCCCGGGAGGAGAAAGCGACCACTTCCACGCCAAATAACCTGGCGGCCCTGGTTTCGCCACTGTTTTTGTTTATGGCACTGTGCATGACACTGACTGCTACCAGCGAGCTTGGCACCCAGCAGTGGATAGAGAGAATTTTAGGGGCTGCAGGGGCATCGCCGATGCTGATTATGGCGATGATTACCGGCGTCATGGCAGTGGGGCGCTACTTTGCCGGCCCGGTGGTTAAAAAATTTAATGCGGAGGGAGTTCTGCTCTATTCGGCGGTGGCCACGTCCATCGGCATATACAGTATGAGCCTGTCTACCGGGGGGATGCTCTATGTATCGGCACTTATCTTTGCACTGGGCGTTACCTATTTCTGGCCCACCATGCTGGGGTTCGTTGCGGAAAATATTCCCCAGGCCGGTGCGGTCGGGCTATCGGTAATAGGTGGCATCGGCATGTTCGCGGTGAGTATCTGGAATCCGGTTATTGGACGCTGGATCGATCAGGCGCGGGAAACTGCCCTAGCCCGCAGCGCCGGCCCCGAGGAGGCGGAACTTATTGCTGGCCAGGCGGCCCTGCAGAATCTGGGTGTTTTTCCGCTGGTCTGTATTTTGGCTTTTATTGCGCTGAATATATATATGCATAAAATCCGAAATTTCGACGCAACTCACCTTGATCACTCTGCGGAATCCACTGATTTGAGTTCAAATAAGATTTAGCTTTTCAATTCCTACGGTTGCATAGGAGGCAGATTGTCATGAATAGAATATTAAACAGTATTTTAGCGGTGGTGCTTATTGGGCTTCCCTGGGGCCTGTGCGCCCAGGATAACCAGTTGACAGAGGAGGAGATAGAGCAGGGCTGGGAGTTGCTTTTTGATGGCCACGACCTGGAGAAATGGAGAAGCTTTAAAAAGCAGGGCCTGAGCAAAAAGTGGCAGGCGGTTGATGGGGAAATGGTCCTGACCGAGGGCGGCGGTGGCGATATCCTTACGAAAAAAACCTATAGGGATTTTGACCTGAAACTGGAGTGGAAAATATCCCTGGCGGGCAATAGTGGAATCTTTGTATTGGCGGACGAACTGGGCAGCCAGATTTACTCCCATGCCATTGAGGTGCAGGTGCTGGACAATGAGCGTCACGCGGACAACAAGGTGGCCTCCCATCTGTCCGGATCCATCTATGACCTTATTGCATCCCCCAAAAAGTCCCACAGGCCCGCCGGTGCATGGAACCAGGTGCGGATACTGCTCGAGCAAAAACACCTGCAAGTTTGGCAGAATGGCTACAAGACAGTGGATATCCTGATTGGTGGAGAAGAGTGGGGTCGGCTGGTCAAAAACAGCAAATTCAGGGATTGGGAAGGGTTTGCTAAGGGAGATACGGGACATATTGGTCTGCAGGATCACGGCGATAGCGTCGTCTTCAAGAATATCAAAATAAAAGAGATCTAATTCGGGGTGCCTGGCATGGAAAATTTTGACTATGAAGTGATTGTCGTCGGTTCCGGTGCCGGCGGTGCCATGGCTGCCTATACGCTCACAAAAGCGGGACACAAGGTATTGATGCTGGAGGCGGGCCGAGACTATGACCCCAAAACCGAAACCCCCATGTTCCGGCGCAACGGCGATGCGCCTCTGATGGGAGCGGGCAATGCGGACAAGAACTTCGGTTTCTATGACGCTACTGTGGATGGCGGTTGGACGGTGCCAAACGAGCCTTACACTCGCGCCAAGGGATCGGATTTTTACTGGTGGCGGGCCCGTATGCTGGGGGGGAGAACCAACCACTGGGGGCGTTTTTCACTGCGTTTCAGTGAGCACGATTTCAAAGGCAAAAGCCGCGATGGACTGGGGGCTGATTGGCCTTTCGAATACAGTGATCTGGCGCCCTGGTATGATAGAACCGAGGAACTGGTCGGGGTCTGTGGTACCAACACGGGCCTGGACGATATGCCGGACTCCTCCGAGGGAATACTGCAGCCACCGCCGAAAGCGCGGGTGCCGGAATTGCTGGTAGCGGCGGCGGCGAAGAAACTGGGAATTCCGACGGCCCCCATGCACAGAGCGGTGCTGACGCGCCCAAAAGACAATCGTGCGGCCTGTTTTTATGCCACCCCCTGTGGCCACGGCTGCTCCATCGGCGCAGCCTTCCAGACCACCACCTCTTTGATCCCCATGGCAAAAGCCACCGGCCGCCTGCAGGTAGTCACCGATGCCATGGTCAGGGAATTAAGCGTGGATGACAAGGGAAGGGTCACAGCAGTCACCTTTGTCGATAAAAAAACCAAAAGCAACCGCACCCTGGCAGCCCGTGTCATTATTCTGGCCGCCAGCGCCTGTGAGTCAGCGCGAATTTTACTGAATTCGAAGAGCAGGGGTTATCCACAGGGGCTGGCCAACTCCAGCGGCCAGGTGGGCAAAAACCTGATGGATTCCACCGGCGCGAATCTGGGTGCGATGATTCCGGGACTGCAGGGCCGGCCGATTTACAATGAAGACGGACACACTGCCAACCACCTGTTTATTCCCTGGTGGGGCCACAAGCTGCACGCAAAGGGTGCATTGGATTTTCCACGGGGATATCACTTCGAAATCGGCAGCGGATTCGGGGAGCCGGGCGCCGGTGTGTCCGGTGATCTGGATGGCTATGGCAAGCCGTTGAAGAATATTGCGAAGAGAGCCTATGGCTCCTATGTGGGCCTATCGCTGCGCGGTGAAATGTTACCCAACCCGCAGTCTTATATGGAAATAGATGACAAGGTCAGGGACCAGTGGGGTATTCCGGTGGCCAGGTTTCACTGGAAGTGGTCGGAGCATGAACTAAAGCAGGTTCACCACGGCCTGAAAACCGCCAGGGCGATCCTCGAAACCATGGGCGCCAGGTTTAGCGGACCTCTGCCCAGGGCGGAGGATGCCATCTCCAAGGGGGGTGAGATTATCCACGAGGTGGGCACCACAAGAATGGGTGATTCCCCGCGGGATTCGGTAACCAATCAATGGGGGCAAAGCTGGGATTGCGACAATTTGTTTGTGATGGATGGGGGTGTCTTTGCATCCAATCCGCACAAAAACTGTACCTTGACCATCATGACCTTGGCCATGCGTAACGCTTCCTGGCTGGCGGGACAGTTAAAGCAGGGGGTGCTCTAAATGGCTTCCAATAATGACAAGGCGCAGACCGGCGGGCGCTACAGGACAACGCTGACCCGCAGGGAGTCTCTGAAATGGTTGGGGCTGCTGTCCGCCAGTGTGGTAATACCCCCGATGCTTGCATCGAGCCTGAAAGGCGACTCCGTAGGGAAGGGACACTGGCCCAACATGTCGCTAAAACCCATTACCAGGAAGGGCTATGGCAAGGATCCCAAACTTATCGTTCCTCCGAAGGCGCCCTGGCCACTGACACTGGCGCCCCGGGAACTGGGAACAGTGGCCCTGCTGTCGGAGGTTGTGGTGCCGCGGGAGGGCAATGTGCCCTCCGCCAGGGAGCTGAAGGTGCCCGACGTGGTCAACGAGTGGGTCAGTGCGCCCTATGCCGGGCAGCAGCAGGACAGAGACTCGATCCTGCGCCTTATCGGCTGGTTGGAGGATGAGGCCAAGCTCAGGTTCGACAAGGGGTTCCTGGTGGCGGGGGACGCTCAGAGACTGTCGATTATCGACGATATCGCCTATAAAAAAGCGCTGGCTTCAGCGGAGTTCTCGCGCCCCGCGGCGGCCTTTGCCCGTTTGCGCGCACTGATTCTGGCGGCCTTCTTTTGCACCCCGCAGGGCACCAAGGATATTGGTTACCTGGGCAATGTGCCCATTGCCGGCGATTATCCCGGGCCCAGCCAGGAGGCGATGCAGCACTTGCACGGACTGCTGGATGAACTTGGACTGGCGCTGTAGAGACAGGGGTTAGCGGGATTTACATCGTCCGGAGCTGGCTGGATTTTAATCCCATTGCTGCGGGCGGTCTCCCTTGTAAGGCCCCTTTATAGGGTACTAGGGCCTGTTCACACTAAATC